>JALGTY010000486.1 GCA_029821145.1 Candidatus Zipacnadia bacterium | reverse complement strand
CGCTGGCAGGCCTCCGGGCTGATGTGCGGGTTGTACGCCAGGATAATCAGCGGGTTGTCCGGAAGCTCCCCGGCCAGCAGTTGTGCTTCGCCCATCGCCCCCGTATGCACGCCATATTCGCGCAGCATGGTGGCTACTGTGGTCGCGTACTGCCGTGCTCCGCGGCCCTCCCCGGCTGTTGAATCTGCCTGCGGGTCGGTCAGCAGCACGATGGCATCCTTGTACGCCTTCAGATTGTCCACCATGCAGAAGGCGTCCACAGGCGCACCGGCCCAGCCGGACAGCCGAATACCGATGATGTCATGCCAGCCGGCCGGTTCGTTCTCGACCCTGAATTCAGCCCGCGAAAAATTGATGGTCTCCCACCTGCTGCCACTCACCGAAAAGCCGCGCCCGTACCAGCCGCCGGTACTGCGGAAATAGATGGTGAAGTTTGAAAACGCCGTCGGGTTCGGCATCTTTATTTCGATGCTGAACCGGCTCCAGCGGCTCAGGTCCAGGTTCACGGCTCGGTCATAGACAACACGCCGGTCGTTTTCGGAGAAGTTGCCAAACATCTTCAGGGCTTTGCCCTCACCGTGCGGCTCCAGCAGAATCTCCGGCGAGTTCTCGTCAGGCCGCCATGCTGCCCTGGCGGCAGCCTCATCGGCATACTCAAAATCATCCAGCACCAATTCCTCAGCAGCTACCCATCCGGCAGCCCCCAAGACCATCAGCGCTGTCAGCAACCCGGCAAATCCCCGTCTCATCTTCATACCTCCCAACAGCCGTGCCCCTGCCACACGCGCCTATTACTCAGCCCAACGCGCTTGTTCACTACCACACCAGCAAGCTTTATCCGCCAAAACGCCTGCCACCTGCACGCGATTGGCTTGAATTGATCGAGAAGCTATTGATTGACAGCGTTACTATAGGGTATAGTAGTAGTGTAGTCTGATGAGAAAAAGGGTCTGTCCCTTTTTTCTACATCCCCGTAGGTTGGGCTTCCCGGAGGCCCTGAGCTTGCCGAAGGGCAGCCCGATACCGTTGAAGGTCAGCCATATCAAGGGAGTGGTGGTCATGTTGCACACCTGCAAACATCTTTGTACGCTCGTGATAGCCGTCGGACTGATGGTCGCAGTCGCTGCAACCGCTGCGGCCTACGAGGTCGAGTATAACCGGCCCCGGACTGGTACGCAGGAGGCCGGCCGCACCTCCGAACAGCCCGCAGCCGACCAGCCGGCAGCCACGCAGATTCCTGCTCGGCGCGTCGCCGTGCTGAAGCTGAAGGTTGACGGGCCCCACGCCAACCAGATACGCCAGTGGCTGCCGGAGCTGATCGAAAGTCGCCTGGCCGAGCACGGCTGGATGGTACTGGCTCGCGGCGAGACCATGCAGCAGATCCAGGCCGAGCAGAGCCTGCCCGGTGTGGACGCTACGACCGCGCCAGGGAAGGACAAGCTCATCGGCGCATCGGCGCTCCTGGATCTGACCGCCCGCATCACCATCAAGGAGGTTGACGCCGCGATCAATATCGGCCTGTTCTCACTGGGCGGCATGGTCAAGGTGAAGGTGGAGTTGAGCGGGCAAGCCGTGGACACCACCACCGGCGTTATTTACCCGGTCGGAGTGTTCACATCCCAGGTCTCCAAGCTGCGGCGGCTGGCGGTCGTGCTCCCCTCCTCGCACTGGATTGGCGGCGGTTTCAATTACGGGGCGGTCAAGGAGACCATGGTCGGCCAGGCCGCGGATAGGGTCGCCGGGAGTCTGGTCAAGAAGCTGGATGAGATGCCCTGGGTAGTGCCCGGTAGAGAGCGACAGATTAGCGACGCGCCGAGTGCGGTCTATCTCACTTTCCCGCCCGACAGGCTGCCGCGCATCGGCGACGAGTATGGAATCTTCCGAGGCGACAGGATGATTGCGAAGGTGAGGATAACTGCGCTGGAGGGCACCCGCGCCCGCTGTGAGATTCTTGCTCAGCTCGAAGAGGTGTGCAGCACTGATGTGGCCCGCCCCCTGGCCATCGAGATACCCGTCGAGGTCTCCACACAATAGGTCACTGCCTCCGCCTAGCTCGGCCTTCCCAAATCCCATCGCGTAGCTCGGGGTTCCGGTGTAGTTATGCGGATTTTCAATTCTGAATTGAGCTTGGATCTTTGCAAGGGATTCCCATTGCAGATTGTGCTGCCGTTGGGGGGGCCGCGTCGAACGAAGTGAGGCCGGCCCGCGCAGAACGCTATCCTGGCGAAATCTCCACACCCCAAGGGCCAACGACAACGGCTGGGCCAGCCTTGCAGGCCTCGACAAGGTCGGCCTGCTGCGACAGGCCCCTATGAAACGGCCAGTCAAGGGTGTGGTGGAGCTTTTGCTTTATTTTTTGGGCTGTTGGGTTTTGGCTTTTGGCTGCGGCCGCCGTTAGCGAGTAGCTCTCAGGCCCCT
>JALGTY010000485.1 GCA_029821145.1 Candidatus Zipacnadia bacterium | reverse complement strand
CTGGCGGCCGGCCTGGTGCACGGCGCCACCGTTGGCTCCTGCTTTGCCATCTATCAGCAGGGCGTTCAGACCTTTGAGGACAAAGCGGCAAGCGTCGCGGTAGTCAAGCTCACCGAGGTGGATACCTTCGCATCCATCGGCACAGTCGAGGGCGGTGACATCGCACAGGTCACGGTCGGCGCTCCTGCCATCGAAATCGAGCACGATTATGGGGCCATGCAGATGGCCGTCCGGGTAGTTGGCGAGGGTTCCGTTCTGGACGCGGTGCGCCAAGGGATCAACGCGTCTCCGCTGTTGGTTCTGACAGCAACCGGTGATCAATTGTCAACTGTCACCGTGCGGCTGCGCTACCCGTTCCACCCAGACGGCAGTGAGAATACCGGCGGCAGCAAGAAACTCTGGATCCTCGGCAGTGGCGATGGTCATCCCCTCGTCGAACCGGTTGTGCCAGACGCCGAGGGGCCGGCAATGGTGCGCAGCAAGCTGGAGCACATCGCCAGGTACTATAACGTGCTCGACATCCGCAACATGGACAGGCAGAGCAGGCTCAAGGGCAAGGTCAGGCTGCGCCTGCTCAAGGTGACCGGGCAGGATGAAAACGGACTGGACCTGCTGGAACCGATAGGGCGGGACGAAGGTGGCGATATTGTCTTAAGGTTCGGTGATCGGGTTGTGCTGGAGGCCGAGAATCTATCGGACCAGCCGCTGCACGTGATTGTTCTTGACTGCGACACTCAGTGGGGCGTTGAGCCTATCTTTCCCAGAGCGGGGGCCACAGACGATCTGGTTCCGGCTCACAAGTCACGCCGTACGATCCGCTTCCGGGTCAACCTGCCAGAACACCAGAAGCCGGTTCGAGAGAACCTGCCTTTGCCCCGCGAGACCGTAAAGCTCATCGCCACCACTGAGCGGGTTGACTTTCGCTCTCTCTGGTCGCCCGGCACGAGGGATGTGGGTGAAATCAAGGGGGGACGCTCGTCCCTCTATCATCTCGTCGAACTCGCTGTGGGCGGTGGTGCCGAGCGGGCCACCCGATCCCTGGAGGAGGATGCCGACCCGGTTGTGAAAGACTGGACTAGCGACGAACTTGTGTTCCACATCACCACGTGAGCCAGCCTCACACGGCAGACGAGCATGGCGGCGAACCAATACACAAGTCTGGAGCCGGACGCACAACTCTAATTGCCAACGGTCCTCTTTAGCCGCTTGGCGCCTCCCGGTCCGGGCAGTCCGAGCCAGCGCCTGAACACGCACGATTGGGCGTGTTCAGGCGCTCGTATGTGCTTGTGCGACGAGACGACGTCGCTGTCTCACTTGGCGTTGGCCATCCTGTGCTATGGATACCAGGCAGGGAGGGTGTCGGCTGCCGGGTTGTTGGTCAGGTTCCTCACGTTGGAGCCGTCGGCGTCCATCACATAGATCTCTGCATTGTCGTCACGGTTAGAGTGGAAGGTGATCTGCGTACCGTCCGGCGACCAGGCAGGGAACATGTCATTTGCCTCGTTGTCCGTTAGCTGTGTGATCCCGGAACCGTCGGCGTTCATCACGTAAATCTCCATGTCGTCATCGCGCTTGGAGTGAAAAGCGACCTGCGTGCCGTCCGGCGACCAGGTGGGAAATTCGCCAAGCGCAGAACCGCTGTCCTGGATAGTCGCCAAGGAGTCACCGGTCAGGGCATATATCTGGTATACGCTAACGTCCTCGAGGAAAAAGAGGGTGTTTAAACTACCCGGGGGGAATTCGCTGGGCGGCAAATCGCTGTCCAGGATTGTCTGCTTGGAGCCATCGGCGTTCATCACGTAGAACTGGAAACCACCATCGCGGGTGGATAGGAAAACGATCTGCGACCCATCCGGCATCCACGCAGGGTACAGATCGAACTCTGAGGTATTGGTCAGGTTGGTCTGCCTGGAACCGTCGGCGTTCATCACGAAAACCTCGAGGCCCTTGTCGCGATTGGACACGAAGGCAATCTGTGTACCGTCCGGTGACCAGGCAGGAAACATCTCCTGCCCTGGACTGTCGGTCAGCCGAGTCAGGCCGGTTCCATCGGTATTCACCACATAGATCTCCGAATTGCAGTTATTGTTGGTGCTACAAGTGCCGGGGTTTGGCTCGTCGCGGTCGGAGATGAAAGCGATCTGACTGCCATCCGGCGACATCGCAGGCCAGTTATCCTCCGCTTTGTGATTGGTCAGGTTGGTCTGCCCGGAACCGTCGGCGTTCATCACATAGATTTCCGGGTTGTCGTCGCGGTCGGAGACGAATGTAATCTTCCCGCCGACAGGAGTCGGTGTTGGATTGGGCGTGGGCGTCAGAGTCGGGGACGGCGTGGACATAGGTGCGAGTGTCGAGGTCGGGGCTGGCGTGGACATCGGCGTGGGTTCCGGCATGGGCGTTGCGTTGCACGTGATCGAGAGCA
>JALGTY010000484.1 GCA_029821145.1 Candidatus Zipacnadia bacterium | reverse complement strand
GCTGGCGAGGCAGGTGCCTGCCGCGATCGCGGGTCTCTCGCGATGGCGCTGGAGTGCGCTCCCGGCTCTTCTCTTCTTCCTGACAGCGGCCGCCTTGACTCTGATCGGCGCCCTGTCGCCCTCCACGGGAGTCGATTACGACGGCCTCGTCTACCACCTGACGATCCCGAAGCTCTACATCGCGCACGGCGCCATATACCCAATCCCGTGGCTGTCGCACTCGAATTTCCCATTCACGCTCGAGATGCTCTATCTGCTTGGCCTGCTGCTGCGGGATCAGGGCCTGGCCAAGCTGTTCCACTTCGGGTGCGGATGGCTGACCATACTCGCTATCTTCGCTTTCGGCCGCCGCTGGTGGAGCGCCCGCGCCGGACTGCTTGGCGGGGCGGTATTCGCCGCCATCCCGCTTGTGGGATGGCAGATGATGTCGGCCTACAATGAACTTGCCTTCGCGCTCTATGCTTTCCTGGCCGTTTACGCACTTGCCCGCTGGTTCGAGGACCGGCGAGAGGGCAGGCGCAGTGGGTGGGTCTGGGTCGCTGCGATCATGTGCGGTCTGGCCCTTGGCGTCAAGATGCTCGGCGCAACCGTGCTGCTCTTCGCCCTTGCCGCGATGGCGTGGGCGGTCATCCGCAGGGCCCTGCCGGGGCGCTCCGCCGTCCAGATCGTTGTGTTCGCCGCGGTGGCGCTGCTGGTGGCATCGCCGTGGTACATCAAGTCATACCGGTGGACGGGCAGCCCGGTGTACCCATTCTTCTACAGAACGCTCGGTGGCTGGCACTGGACACAGGATCGAGCCGACGACTACACCGCGGCGCAGAAGGAGTTCGGCCTGGGCACCGGGCCGTTGTCGCTTGTCGCCCTGCCGTGGAACCTGACGATGCGGCCCAGATGGTTCTTCGACCATCCTACCTCCGTGCGCCCGTTCAATGTCTTCGTGACGGTCTTCGGCCCACTTCTGCTTGTGTTGCTGCCCGTGCTGCTGGTCGCTGGACCCGTTGGCAGTGCCGGCCGACTCCTACTCTGGTTCGGGCTGTTTTACGCGGTCGTGTGGTTCGTGATGACCCAGAACGGCCGCTACCTGATACCGATCCTGCCCGGTCTCTGTGCCTGCGCGGGGCTCGCCGCGGCTCGGTTGCTGGAGGACCATAGGATCACATCGCCGGCGGTGGTGGTGGCGCTCGGGCTCGGCCTCTCGGCCGGGCTCTACCCCAGCTTCATCCTGGCCGGCCCAGGAGCGCGGGCGGCGATCGGCGCGGAGCCGAAGGCCGCCTACCTGGCAAGCGCCTGGAGCCGGTACCCGATGTTCCAGGCCATCAACAGAGTGACCGCCCCTGAAGCGAGGCTTCTTGTGCTTGGAGATGAGCCGCGCATGTTCTATCTCGACAGGGATTATCTGTTCGGGGACCATGCGGAGATATTCACCGGCGAAGACCTGGCCAGCCCCGACACATTCCTCGATGCTCTCACGCGGATGGACGTCACCCATATCCTGGCGCCGCACGCCATGCTGGATAGCGAGCAGGCACCGGCCGGTGGCATCGAGGGTGCAGTCTGGGCCCTCAAGGACACGGGAAGGGCTCGGCCGGTGCTTCGGGACCGGCGCTGGCCACTGGCGCTATGGGAAGTCGCGGACGGATGAAACGAAAGCGTAAGGTAAAGGCCGCGACGGAGGCGGAGCATACCGCTCGCGCAGGCGACCGGGCGCGGAGAGCGATGCGCGGCGTGGTGGTCTTCTACGTCTTCGTGGCCGGGTTGTACGCGCTCTGGACGCCTCTGGGCAAGGGGCCGGACGAAAGCGCGCATATGTTGTACGTGGAGCACCTGGCCGAGACGCACCGACTGCCGCTTCTGGACTTCGATCCGACGAATCCAGACACTAACTATGAGTTCCACCAGCCTCCGCTCTACTACTTGCTCTGCCTGCCAGCCTACTTGGTAGCCGGCGGCGGACCGAAAGCTCAGACGGCGGCTCGATTCTGCACGCTACTGCTCTCCATGGCTCTGGTCTACCTGACCTTCGCCCTGGCCCGGAGGCTGGCGCCGAACGCGCCTTGGCTTCCGGTCGGGGCGGCCGGGGTGGTGGCTTTTCTCCCGATGCAACTGGTGCTTGCCACCAGCGTAGGCAACGATGCTCTGCTTGAGGTGCTCAGCGCGGCCAGCTTGCTTCTCATGGTGGGATACCTGCGGTCTGCTTCGGACCTGCGCCGGAGTGGGTCGCAACGACTGTTCGGGTCATGGAGCATGGCGGCCCTCGGCCTTATCATCGGGCTGGGTGTGCTGACGAAGTCGATCGCGGTGCTTCTGTTCCCAGTGGGCTGGGTCACGGCCGCGCTGGCGGCCCGACGCGCTGGCGGCTATCAGTGGCGGCAATTCGGCAGAGACGTGGCGTTGGTGACCGGCGTCGCGCTGCTGGTATGCGG
>JALGTY010000483.1 GCA_029821145.1 Candidatus Zipacnadia bacterium | reverse complement strand
TGGCCTCGGCGGCATAGCTGTGCATGACGACATTGACCGGCACCGCAGCCTCGCTGCTGACCGGGACCTTTACAACGACGGCCGCCTGCTCTGGCTCAAGCCTGACGTCGGTGCGAACGGAGCTGCGATCCACGGTGGTAGTGAAGTTGCTGCGAGTCAGCGCGCCACGGGCATCGTAGAGGTGGACGATGTGCTGCGAGCGGTCGCCGTGCCATCCGTAAACACCGGACTTCCTGGTCACGATGCGGTCCTTGCCGCTGACCGTGCCGGCATGAATGGCCTCGAAGGTGATCGGGTACATGTGCTCCACGAGGGTCTTACGGGTCGCGCGGGGGTTTCCGTACCAGAAGTACAGCGCGCCGTAGTCCAGCTTCCTGAGCATGTCACGGTAGCA
Source organism: Candidatus Zipacnadia bacterium (assembly GCA_029821145.1). Lineage (GTDB taxonomy): Bacteria > Armatimonadota > Zipacnadia > Zipacnadales > UBA11051 > UBA11051. The sequence continues at coordinate 2,910 of JALGTY010000483.1, read as the reverse complement.
GTCGCGCTCGTTCTGAATGGCGCGAGGGTTGCCCAGAGGCGTCACTGAGCGCCCGAGGTGAAGCGCACCGATGGACCGGGCCTCGTTGCCGGCAGTCTCGCAGCTCGTGATAGTGTCCTCCTCCCAGTACGATCGCGAGCCCGGTTGGCCGTTCGAGACCAGGGTCCCACCCACGTCGCTGATCATGCGCGCCACCTTCTTCAGAACCGGCAGGGCCACGTACGGCACGCAGATCTTCTTGCGGGTGACGAGCTTGGTCTCCGGATCAATGGTCACCGAATGGCCGTCCCAGCCATCGTAGCTGTAGCCGCCGCGCACGTAGCCGGAGATATAGCCATCAGCCCACATGCCGGTCGCGCCGATCTCCTTCACCATGCGCTCAATGGCCTCGATCATCGCCCTGCCAAAGCTGTTCGTCATGGTCGGGTAGAAGATCCACCACCGCCAGCCCTCCTCGACGCGTTCTTTGGAGAAGTACTTGCCATAGTAGTCGAGTGTGTTCGGGCCGTAGTGGATCTGTCGGCCGTTTTCGTCCAGGGCCCGGCTGTCCGGGAAACGTTCGTCGGGGTTATTGCAGGCATACAGGCCGTGAGCGACGTGGAACCCGACCGTGAGGTCGGGGTGGAGGGCCTTGGTCCGGGCGAAGGTCTCCGTCAATGCGGCGCACTCCTTGGGGTACTCGACGAATTCGAAGCCCTCCAGCGAAACGGCCGGGTCATCCGGCGGCTTCCCCAGGCAGCCGATGCTGCTGTAGCTGAGGTTCATGAGTTCCACCTGTTCCTTCGAGGGCGGGGTCCTCCGGTTGACGAAACTGAAGGCGCCCTCGACGCGGCGGTTGAGGCCTTCGTCTCTCCGAACCTGGCTGATGAAGTCGTAGTAGTCGGTCGTGGCCGTGGGATAGATTGCCCACTCGATTGTGTAGGATGCGTCCTTGTCCAGGCCGAAATGCTCCGTGCGAATTTCCCCTATCCCGTCCGCCCAGGCGTTTTTCTGCTGAAGCTGGTACAGGTCGTCCAGGGCGACGAGACCCACGCCACTCTCCTTCCTCTTGACGAAGATGGTGGGGTTGGACATCTGCGTGGCCTCGGCGTCGTCAGCGCCCTGTACGTTGATGTAGTTGCTGAGGATGATCCCGACGACATCGTCGCCGAGGTTCGAGATCTCGTCCTTGACCAGGATCCGCGTGCGTTCGCGCTGGATGAGACGAGATATCTTGTAGTGCTTGCCTCTGGCTTCCACGCGACAGGTTCGGGCGTCGCCATCCTGTATGCTGACCTGCCAGGCCGGCTCCCCCTTCCGGTCCGGCTGGCCGGCGACGAGCCGGTTCTCCCCGCCGTGTGGATAGGAATAGTTGGACTCAATGCGGTAGGTCTCGCCCTTGATTATGACCTCGAAGCCGCCACCGGGTGCCAGTTTGAGTTCGTATGGCGGCGGTTCGACCTCAGGCGGCAGAGGTGGGACGACGCTTTCTGCGGGAGCCGGAGGTGTGGTCGGAGCCTCGAAGGGATACTGGAACTTGACGCTGTCCTGGACGATGATGCGCTCTGGATCGCGAAGTGCGGCCCGAAGCTCATACGTGCCGGGCTTCAGACCATTCAGCGGGAACTCGCGCTCAAATTCGTGACGCGGGCTGTCCGGGTCAATCCGTACCTCGAGGCCCTGCTCCTTTGAGTCCGCAGAGAGCAAATCGCAGCACATCCAGGCCTCTTTCGGTAACGGCAGCACCCAGCGGAAGTTGACGGACAGGACGGTTTTGTCTTCATCGGGGTAGTAGAACGGCTCAAGCATGAAATGTCCGAGTTTAGTCGTATCAAAGGGCTCGAGACCCTTCTCTTCGGCAAGAAGGCGGTATTGCGGAGGTTGATGTCGCCTGCCCCGGGGTCGCCGATGATGCAGCCCATGAAGAAGTTCTTGCCGTGCTTGATCTGCTCGAATCGCGACTTCTTGCTGCGCACTTCGACACCGTTCACGTATATGCGCATGGTCGTTCCGTCGAAGGTGGCGGCGACGTGCATCCATTGCCCGATCTTCGTGGGCACGGAGACGTTGTTTCCGCCGCTGGAAATGTAGAAGTAGGCGCTTCCGTAATAGCTGATCGCGTAGCTCTCGAAGAACTTGCCCACGATGCCCGGCTCGCCCCGATTGACGGCAGTAGGCTGAAAGAACGCCTGAAGGGTGATGGGCCCGGTGATATCCAGGCTGGGGTCCGTGCCGCAGTCCACATAGTCATCCACACCGTCGAACTTCAGGGCGTACCCGCTGCCAGACTTGATCCACGTCGCGCCGTGGATGGTGCCGTGGTTGCCATTGCCGCTGCGGTCGTGGAGAACATCGCCCTTGCCTTCGTCGAAGTCCCAGTGCGCCACGGGGCCCGCCTCCGCCGCCGAAGCCGTCGCACTGATGAGTGCGAGCAGCGCTGCTGAAAACAGCATACTCGTCATAGTGAGTCTCCTCCGGGCAAGTTTCTTATCATGCTTTTCAACCGAGTTATTGGCTTTTCCTTCTTTTCAATCCTCCGAAAAGATTAGTTGCTGCAGTTTGCTCAGAGAACTTACCAGGTTGTAGCTGCCGGCTGTGCTATACTATGCGTGAAACACCCTATAGCCCCGCTTCAAAGGAAGTGAACGCAATGCTGCTCTTGTCAAAGAGCGATCTGGACAAGGCTGTGAACCTAGGTGACATCATCGAGGCCGTTGAGGAGGCCCAGAGACTCGTCGGTATGGGCCATGCGGTCAACTCTCCCATATACTCGCTGCTCGCGGAGGCCGACCCTGAGATACTGCCCGAGATACACGGCAATTTCCAGTACTTCTCCGCGTATGTCGGGGGCGATGTCAATGCGGAGGGGATAGCCTCTTCCGCCTCGTGCGTGCACAATCCGACGATGTATGGCCTGCCCTACGCCGTGGG
>JALGTY010000482.1 GCA_029821145.1 Candidatus Zipacnadia bacterium | reverse complement strand
GGACAATGCCAGGGCCCGGCATTGCATGTCGTCGGTGAGGCTGCGACCGCCGAGAATCGTATTGCGGGCAAACAGTTCCTCCATGGAAACGCCCCGTCGGCAGGCGAAGAGGTTTTTCTCCCCCATGATGCGGCGGAGTGAGGTCTGAGCCGCCTCACGGTAGCCCATACGGCGGCCGGCACTGGTTCCTTTGACGAGCGGGAGGGCGGCGTAGATATCCTTGCAGCAAAGTTCGCTCGTGCGGCCGGTTTGCTTCCTGAAATCGTCGAGTTGGCTCAAGGCAATCAAACCCGCTTCAGTGAGGACTTCGACACCGTAGATCAGGCCGGCCGTGTCGGCCAGCGGCGGAATGAATTCGAGCACGAAATCCTCTTCGCTCGTACCGGTCGGCGGCCTCAGGCCAAACGACGTGGACCTTAGGCCGACACAGCGAGCACGTAGGACGGACGCGAAGGCCTTGAACGTATCCTTCGGGTCGATGACCGTGATGACAATGGTGGGATCGGCCGCTTGAACCTCACGGCAGAGGTTGACGATGAATCGTGTCTTTCCGGACTGCTGCGGACCGACTACGAGCATGCCGGTCAGAGGGCTGTCTACTGGAACAAGCCACGCGACACCATCTTGCTGGATCAACAAGAGGACATTGCCCTGGCTCAGCAAAGACTCTGGGCCGTAGGGTCGGAATGCGTCCGGGGCTCGCATCTTCTGGACCTTGTACGCGTCGCGTGCTATCTCCAGGCGTTGGAGCGCAGACTGTCGAATGGCTGGGTTGTGCGTGCAAGAGGCGACCTTGAGAAGAAGCTGGACGTCGCGACGGAAGATTAAATTTCGGTCTCGAAGGGATGCTTCGATCTGCCGCAGCTGCTCTCGTGGGGCAGCGGGCTGATCGTCGGCAGAACCGTTGGGCATATGATCGGAGTCGGGGGGATCGCGCATATCGGCCTCGCTCAGCAAGAGGATGGACTTCAATGATGATGACAGGATGCCAAAGGCGGTTCGCTTCCCAGCACAGAAAGGTGACGCCGATGAGGCTCGGGTCACAAGAGCCGACTCACCCAGGCAGACGACTATGCCGACAGCCAGGGCCAACGCATAACAAACGGATCTTCGGCTCATGGCTGGACCTCCTGGTCGGTAGAAGGGGGCAGCTGCTTCTGTTTAAGCCAGGGCGAAAGCAGCGTGCAGATTGATTTGCGATCCTGATCTTCGCGCATGGCTGCCTCTCTGCAGGTCGGACAAAGTTGAGACTCGCTTCCATCCAAGCGTGCCAATGGCCGACAGTGTCGGTTACAGATGTCCATGCACCCACAGCCTTCGCATTGCGCTGCAGCTGCGGTATTGAAAAGACCGTGACTCTGGAGCGCCTCCAGGGTAATTTGACCTGCTTCGAATTCCGGGATCGCCTCCTGTAAGCAGAAGCGGCATATCCCACCGACTCCCGGCCGATGCAGGCCGTTCTCGATGCGCGACTCCAGACTCGTAACCAGCCGGCCGCCCAGAAGATGTCCGATACGCCGGCGCTTATGCGTGGCATTGCCGTACTGGTCGACGGTGGTGGTCTCGACTGTGCCGAAGCTGATCTCGGTCCCGGCTACGGTTTCCAGGTCGGCGGAGGTTTCCTGGTAGAAGGGGTCAGCACCTTCCTGAAGTGAATGGCGGTCCTCTTTCTCAGGCGGATGCGGCACGTGAGGTGTCGCGGCGGTCAACGGCGAACGCAAGAGGAGGTCCTTAAGAAAATTGCTGATTCTCTTGAGCATGTCAGGTCCCCCACGGATGGCCGAAGACGCAGCGCCACAGGAGGCCGGCGAGTCTCCAGGCGGTAAGGCCGACAAAATACAAAGCGAACACGGCCACGATGGACACAGCGATGCCCAGGGCGACGAAGCGGATCGCCTTGATAAGACCGTCGATTCTCTCGAACAAGTTGCCGGCCATGATGCTCTCCTTTGGCTAATGGTCGTTGACGTCGTTTCTAGACCACGCCGATGACAAAGCGATGTCGCCCGTGATGATTCTTCCTTGATAAATCAGAATTTCTTGCAGATAACCAGGTAGCTGTAGTCCGCATTCATCGTGTACCCATTGCCGATGTAGCTGTGATGACGGCCGATCTGTACTAGGCCCTTTGTATTGATCAGATAGGGGCCGGCAGGATCGCGCTGATGAAGCAGGGTCCGAAAGGTTCGCATCGTCTGGGCGAGCGCACTTGGCGATACATCATCGCTACGGCAGATTTCGTCAACGTTGTGGGTGCCTACGGCTGTCCCGGGATGCGTCAGCATATAGAGGAGCAGCTGCAGTCGGCTCGAGCGGAGCCCCGCTATGTCGTTGCTGGCCCACTTGCCTTCAGCAGAAGGCCCCTGTCGGGCCCAGACCTTCAGCATGAGGACGCTGAGAATGACGTCGAAACGTTGCTGCCGGAGCACCTCCGCC
>JALGTY010000068.1 GCA_029821145.1 Candidatus Zipacnadia bacterium | reverse complement strand
GATTTATCACGCCCTCAAAACCGCTGGTGATTGGGCGCAATGAATTGCGCCCCTACAACAGCCGTTACTGGGGGGGGGCCGACTGAGTAAAGTACCCGCCCTTCCAAAAACTCTAGTAAAGAGAGCGAACGACGATAGGACTATGAATGCAGGAAAGAACTCTGAGACTATAAGCCTCGGCCACGGCAGCGGCGGAGCGATGATGCAGGAGCTTATCGCACAGGAGTTGCTGCCCGCCCTTCCGGGCCAGTCGCCCCAGGCGCTCGAAGACGCCGCCACCATCAGCATCGCCACCGACCGACTCGCCTTTACCACCGATTCTTTCACCGTCCAGCCGCTGGTCTTTCCGGGTGGCGACATCGGCACTCTCGCCGTCCACGGGACCATAAACGATCTCGCCATGCGTGGGGCGAGCCCGCGTTTTCTAAGCCTCGGCCTGATTATCGAAGAGGGCCTGCCGCTGGAGCTGCTGCGCCAGATAATCAAATCCATCGGTGCGGCCGCGCGTGAGGCCGACGTCAACATTGTGACCGGCGATACCAAGGTCGTAGGCCGTGGCAGCGCCGATGGCATCTTCATCAACACCGCCGGCATCGGCGAATGTGGCCCGCATGTCCCTTCGGTCACCGCCGCGCAGCCGGGTGATAAGGCCTTGGTCAGCGGCACCCTCGGGGACCACGGAATCGCCGTGATGGTGGCCCGAGAGGCGCTGGAAATCTCGACCGACCTGCAGAGTGATACAGCCGCCTTGCACACACTGGTGGCGGCAATGCTTGAGGCCGGCGGCGAAGCTGTCCACACTCTGCGCGACCTGACCCGGGGTGGGCTGGCGGCCGGCCTCAACGAAATCGCGGCCTCATCAGGCGTCGGGGTGCTGGCGGAGGCCACCGCTATCCCGGTGCGCGCTGAGGTCGGCAGCGCCTGCGAAATCCTGGGCCTGTCGCCCTACGCGGTTGCCAATGAGGGCAAGCTGGTGGCGATGGTGGAGCCGGCCGCAGCGGATGAGGTGCTGCAGGCCATGCAGTCACACCCGCTGGGCACAGACGCCTGTGTCATCGGTGAGGTCATCTCCGAATCGCCCGGCATGGTGCAATTGCAAACCCCAATCGGCACCAGGCGGGTGCTGGAACTGCCTGCCGGAGAGCTGCTGCCGAGGATCTGCTGAACGCCGTCCTCACGCAAGTAACCAGACACTGCAACCGAGTAAGTACTTACCTTGCCCTCACCCCCGGCCTCACCCACTCCTTCGGAGTGGGTACCCGCCGCAGGGAGAGGGGAGAACAACAACGGCAACACCAACAGGCGAGGATGCCTGTCCTCCGGGTTTCTCAGAGTGGGCCGGCCCTTTTCCTAGCCTTCCTGGACGACAGGCTTCCTAGCCTGTCGAGGCCTCTCCGAACAGCAACGGCATGGACAGGCAAGGATGCCTGTCCTCCAGGATGAACTTTTGGGGGCGAGCCGCCAGTTGCTGCCTTGCCTGTCCGCTCTTCTAACGCCCCAAGCTGAGCAGTTATCTGAAATCGTCGCGAGGCCCGAAAAAAACGGCTCCCGCTTGTTGTACGGGAGCCGCCTCTTCTATCTCATTCATCCCCAGGTGCGACCACTGTTGCAGTAAAGGTGCGAATCCTGCTCCGACCGTCTGCAGCTTAGCTGGGCGCCGCGCTAGGTCGTCTTGGTAACGATGTCGCTTACCGACACAATCCCCTGAACCTCTCCGTCGAAGATGACAGGGGCACGCGACAGGCCCATGTTGGCCATGAGCCGCGACACATACTTTACATCCAGGTCCGGATTGACGACCACCAGCGGTTTGGACTGAATCTCATGTACCAGCACCTCTGTCGGGCACGCCTCCACCGCCAGCACATTATAGGCGATGTCGCGCATGGTGATGATCCCGTAGGCGTCGTCCGGGTCGCGCCGATCCACAATCAGCGCCCTTACCCCCTCGCTCTTCATCGTCTCGATGGCGTCAGCGACGGTCGCCATTCCGTCAATCATCACTACCGGGCTAGCCATAATCTCTCTGGCCGTAGCCATGTTTCGCACCTCCCTGCAGTATTCTGTGGTATATGTATTGTTCTACGAACCGCGCTTTGTTCCTGCAAAGATTTTTTGTAATTAGTGACATTGGGGTTGGAATCATATTGCCCTGTGCCGCCGGGGAACACAGATGCCGACAGGCGAGACGCCTGTCGTACCAACTGCCCAACGGAGTCGGGCTGGAAGCCCGACCCACGGGAATATACTTTGGATGCCCAACCCACGCGATAATAAGGGAAAGACGGTATTAGAAATACATGTTGTCGGCGACCATGTACACGAACTCGGGCTCCAGCTCGTTGGGCTTGGTGTGGCGGATTTTGGCGGCCCAAAGCTCGCCTTCTTCGCGTCGCCTCCTGGACAGAAGCATCTCTGCCGCGCCGGCGAGGGCGGCATTGCCGATCTTCACCACTCTCCCTCTTACGTCCGGAAGCAGGCCAATAGTGATGGCATTGTTCTCGTCAATGTAGTTACCGAAGCCGCCTGCCAGGTACAACTTGTCCACCTCTGCAAGCTCGATCCCATAATAGTCAATCAACAGGTCCTGGTCGGTCCTCAGCCCGGCCTTTGCAGTGATGAGTTGATAGACATCCTCCTGGGTGAGCTTGCTCGATTCGGTGAGATGGAAATCGCCGCCGAGCTTGGCTTTGCGAGTCATGATACCATCGTTGAGCAATTCGGCCAGCAGGTCAATCAGCCCGGAGCCGCAGATACCGATGGGAGGCTTGTCGTTTATCGTCTGGTATGAGACCTCGCCGTTTCGGATCTGAACGTTGCATATTGCTCCGTCCAGTGCGCCCACTCCGCTGGTGACGGTAGCGCCCTCGTATGCGCCGCCGGCGGCGACCGAAGCGGTCATGATGCCCTCAGCGGTGCCGATTGCCAGCTCGCCGTTGGTGCCAATATCAATGAGCATGGAGGGCTTGTGAGCTTCATGGAGCCGTGCAGCGATGATGTCGGCGATACAGTCGGCGCCGGCGTGTCCACCGATGAGTCCAGCGCCGTAAACGTTGGCCTCAGGATTGATCTTCAGACCCAGGGCCGAAGCCTTCACGTTGACCGGCTGCTTATCGGGCGGCTCAAAGGGGATGACGCCGAGCGATTCGACCTCCAGGCCGAAGAACAGATTCCGCATGGTGGGATTGCCAACAATGACGGCCTCATATATCTGCTCGTGGCTCATGTCCTCTTGCGCGACGATACGCTCTACAATCTCGTTGACTGCCTGAATAACGGTCACCTGAAGTTCCTGCAGGCCGCCCTCGTTGTACATCGTGTGACCAATTCTGGAAATGACATCGTCACCGTAGGCGGCCTGCGGGTTCTTGATGGCGAAGGTGGTGATCTGCTCTCCCGTTTCGAGCTCGCAAAGCTGGACGACCAGGGTGGTGGTGCCCACATCTACCGCCAGCCCGTACATCCGGCCGGTGTGTGGTCCCAGTACGCGCTCCCCCTCCGGGCCGCTCCACACCACCTGACCATCCACACTCCGCACCAGCGGGTCCACTTCCACTTCATGCTGAACGGTCTCGCTGAGGATGGAGTATTGCCCGGAGTCTTTGATGAATACATAGATGTCGGCGGGGCGTTCGATGGTGGCCTGGCAGGCGAGTCGCTCGGAGCTACCGAGGTCGAAGTCATGCTCCGGCGGCGTCAGGGGACCGAGCGCCTCCTGGCCCCGCTCGATTCTCACCGCGCAAGTGCCACAGGTTCCCTGGCCGCCGCACTCTGCATTGATCTCTATGCCGAGCTTGCGGGCGTGGTCGAGAATGGTTCCCTCGAACAGCTCCAGGCCGACCTTGCCCTTGCGATACTGTGGGAAGTAGATCTTGTGGCCGGCAAACTGCTTGCTCATTCAATTCACCTTCCAGGTAATTCTTGGCTCATTGAGGCATTCGCGGGCTGGAAGCTGAGGACGCTGGCACGTCCTCACCCGAGCTTTGCAGGAAACGCAAAGCTCGGGCCGCGCTACGCGTCTGTAGAAGCTTGTCACCTTCCGGGTGCATCTGAGGCCGCTGAGTTCAGATCGCATAATCTTCCACAAGCTCGGATATCAATCTTACCTTCTCGATATCGGCCGGCGGGGGTAGCTCATCAGATATGCCGAGAATTAAGTTCGGCGCAAATAGCTCCAGCACCTCGGTCGCAAAGTCAATCAGCTCTTGCTCCGAGTACTGAGGCAAGAAGAGAATCGCCGGAATGCCGTCCAGGAGTATCGTATCCCCCATCGCCTCTCTGAGTTCCTCCAACGTGACATCGCCTTGGGGCAGAGGCGTGGCGGCCTCGATGCCGTCGAAACCGGGCTCGTTGAGCAGCGGCAGCAACGGCTTGAGTGCCCCGTCCATGTGTATGTGGCAGAACTTGCCTGCCTGGTGGAGTTGGCTCACCCTTTTGCGGTAGTAGGGAATGAAGTACTTCTCGTAGAGGCCGGGCGAATCGATGTGAGCGTCAATATTCTCTCCCAGATTCAGTATTTGCACAGACGAGTTGACGATGATTTCATACATCCCGTCGTCCCATTGTGCAATAGCGGCCATGAATGCTTCTGTTTCGGCGGGATAATCGTTCAGTGCGTAGATCGTGTTCTCCCAACCCATGTAACTGATAAGCAATCTCTGGTACGGGGAGCGGGGGTAATAAGTCTGCACAATTCCGCGCGGCCCGAAGGTTGCCTCGGCCCTTTCAAAGGCGCTCTGGTCGAAGCTGAAGCCCGTGTGGTCGAGAATGTATTTCATCACCTGCATATCTTCGGGGGTCTTGACCGGGTACTCGGTATGATAGCCGCCGGAGCCTCTCTGCCCTTTCCTGACCACCTCGCGCAGCGAACCGACCGGGGTGTCGCGGACAGTGATGGTGTTTTGACCTTCTTCGTAGCTGTGGACCTCAACGGTATCATCCACTTCCATGTTGAAGACCGAGATGCCCAGGACCTCAGGGCAGTACCTCGGGGAAGCGTGCAGGTCATCGTAAATATCCAGCATGGACTTGCCGCGATACTTCGCGGGCATCGTCCCATCAGCGGTGCGGCCATTGTACCAGTAGTAAATGCGCGGCTGCCACAGGACCCTATCCAGCGGCTTTTTCTCAAATGTCGCCAGCACTCTTTCGCGGAAAGTCATTGCCATATCTGTGATCCTAAGTAGTCAGGTTGGGGCCTTAGAACAGCGGACAGGCAAGGCAGCAGGTGGCGCCTCGCCCCCACAAGTTTATCCTGAAGGACAGGCATCCCTGCCTGTCCATGCCGTTGCTGTTGGGGGAGGCCGCGACAGGCTAGGAAGCCTGTCGTCCAGGAAGACTGGGAAAAAAGGCCGTGCCACTCTAACAAACCTGGATGACAGGCGCCCTTGCATGTGCATTTCCTTTGCAGGCCACAAGGTGAGTAGTTAGCTGAAATCTTATCAGTAAGCGCCGTATTGGTTGACAAGCTCCAGAACGCGGCGATATTGCTCCAGACTGATGTTGTTGGGGAGAGAGTGGTCCGAGTGATAGATGTATCCGCCGCCCTGCTTGGCAGCAGTAATCTTCGTCCGAATCTCCTCTTCGATTGCTGAGGGGTCAGGGTCGGCCATCGCTCGCACGTCAATCCCACCCATGAATGCGAGCCTGTCGCCGAACTGCTCTTTGAGCTTTATCAGGTCCATTCCCGCCTTGACCTCCAGCGGCTGCAGGCAGGTCAGGCCGTCTTCAATGAAGTAAGGAATCAGCTCCTCCACGTTGCCGCAGCTATGCAGGATAATCGGCAGCCCCTCGGCCCGAAAGTAGTCGAAAACGCGCTGGAAGGTTGGCCGGAGCGTCTCTTCGTAGTGCTTGGGCGAAAACAGCAGCCCATTGCGGTATCCGAGGTCACAGAAGGGCCAGGCGGCATCGAACTCGAAGCCGCCGTCCTTCATGATCTCGTACATCTGCAGTGCCAAAGTGGCGTCGGTCTCGTACATATCGCGGACCCATTCCTGCTCGGTGGCGATGGCGATGAGCAATCGTTCGGAGGCTACGTAGCTCTGAATCTTGTCATAGCCGATAGCACAGCCATAGCAGGTGAACTTGCCCTGCTGGCGGGCTTTCTTGTTGCCGGGGAGGCCGCGGCGGTGCTCAGTGCGGCCCGTCTCCAGCAGCGATTCGTCGCTCCGTTCATCCTCCGCTGAACCCGAAAGCCACTGGCCATCCCAGTCAACCCGACTCGGGTCCGGTGCCAAGCGGTCCTTGAGCTGCTCCCAATCGTCACGGCCCTTGCAGGGGTAGTCAATGATTTCAGGGGTACTGGCGTAGTCCTTGCGGTCGCGTCGCAATCCGCCGTAAGCGGTCGTGTTGACGATGTATTCGTCAGTCTCCTCGATTACCTCGACCGGAAGGCGCGGTGAGGTGTCAGCGCCGAAGGTGACGATCTCGAAGTCGAAGTACTCAGCCGGGGGAGGGTCGTGAGGGAGGCCCTCCTGATACCAGCGTTCAATCGTGGCAGTCCACGGGGAGTCGTGAATCGGCACCCGATCGGGTTCCTCGTGATTGAGTGCCATCAGTACCCGTTCTCGCGAAGTCATCTGTCCTGCCTCCTTTTTTCAGATCGCGGTCCTGACGCTTCAGGCCGGCACCGCACTCTCCTTAGGTCTCCGATGGACAGTTCTCCATTGTAGCTTCTTACACCTACGCAGAATCTCCTGTGCAATACCCGAAAAGATCCGACCTGGGGGACAGTCCCTAAAGGGACAGTCCCCCATACCAGCCGCGTACGACAAGGGGACAGTCCCTTTAGGGACTGTCCCCTCACCCGCGTTGCTGAATTGACCGGCGATTGCAACGGGGACTATAATGGCGGCGAGAAGGTTACCCCATGAGCTTATCCGATATCCGCCGGCGGCTGCGCGCCGTCAATCCCCAAGTGCTCCTATTCCTGCTGGCCTTGGGTTTTACCGGCGCACAAGCCGGCGTATTTCACACCACCTTCAATAACTTCCTGGACGACACCTATCACATCCCGGCCAGCACCCGGGGCATGTTGGAGTTCCCCCGCGAGATGCCCGGACTGCTGGTCACCGTGTTCGCCGGCTTTCTGGCGTTCTTGCCGGAGACTCGTGTCGGCGGGATTGCGCTGCTGTGCACCTGCATTGGTCTGTTCGGCCTCGGCAGCGTCGGCTTCATCGAGGACATCGGTGTCGGCTGGCCCGTCATGATTGTCTTCATGTTCACCTGGAGCATCGGCAACCATCTGATCATGCCGGTGCGGGAGTCGATAGGCATGAGCCTGGCCCCGGAAAGCGCCCGGGGCAGAAAGCTCGGCCAGATACGCACGGTCGGGGCGTTCGGGGCGATACTCGGCGCCGCTGCGGTCTGGATCACCACCGTCGGCTTCAAGGTGCCGCCTTACTGGCTTACCTTCAGTTGCGGCGCGCTCTTTGGTCTGATCGCCGCGGTGGTGTTTGCACGCATCCGCAACGTCGGCGTGCAGACCCAGCGGCCGCGACTGATAGTACGGCGCCGCTACTGGCTGTATTATGCCCTGTCACTGTTCTTCGGCGCACGCAAGCAGATCTTCCTCACCTTCGCGCCCTGGGTGCTGGTGCGGATCTTCGGCCAGCCGCCGGCCACCTTCGCCAAACTGTGGATTATCTCGTCGCTGTGCAGCCTCTTTTTCATCCCCACCGTCGGCAAGCTGATTGATCGCTTCGGCGAGCGCGCCGTGCTGATGGTTGATTCGATGATAATACTTGTCATCTGCGGGGTCTATGGCTTTGCCTACCATTGGGGGATCGTCGGCATCGGCCTATGGATCACCTTCGCCTGCTATATCCTGGACCACTTGCTTTTCTCAGTTACCATGGCCCGCTCCACGTATATGTCCAAGATCGCCACCGACCCGGACCATATCCCTGCCACCATCGGCATGGGCGTCAGCTTCGACCACCTCATGGGCATGTCGGTGCCGACCATCGGCGGGCTGGTGTGGATGGCCTATGGGCATGAGTGGGTCTTCGTCGGCGCGGCGGGCATCGCGCTGCTGATGTGCCTGTTGGCCTCGCTCATTCACATTCCCAAGCCCCAGGTCGAGGACTAGAAGTGGTTTCAGAACCTCGTTTTCGGAGACGCACAGGCTGGAAAGACGCTGCTGCTGCTTACCCAGGGGACAGTCCCTGAAGGGACAGTCCCCTCGTGATACGCGGCTGGTGGAGGGGGACTGTCCCTTCAGGGACTGTCCCCCCCCATCGAGTTTTGAAACAGCTTCTAACGCACAATCGGCAAGGTGCCGTACTGCCCTACGGCGAATATTCTTACCTGTGACGCTCGCAGAGTGGGGGTTGGCCGCTGCCTGTCGGATATGCGGGTGCCAATTCATGACGGAGGCTACGAAGATGGATTTCGACATTCTCATCAAGAACGGTACGGTCGTTGACGGCACCGGCGAGCAAGGCTATCTCGCTAACGTCGGCATCAAGTATGGCAAGATCGAGGCCATCGGCGAGCTGGCAAACGCTACCGCCGCCCACGAAATTGATGCCTCGAATATGGTCGTGTGCCCCGGCTTCATTGACGCCCATACCCACTGCCACAACAATGTCAACAAGGACATCATGCACGAGGACAATCTGGTGCGCCAGGGCATAACCACCGTGGTGTCCGGCAACTGCGGCAGCTCCGGCTGGCCGTTCGGCGAGCACCTGGACAAGGTTGACCGCCTGGGCATGAAGCAGAACTACGCGATGTTGATAGGGCATAACACCATCCGCCGGGAGCTATTTGGTGATGACCAGGCCCAGTTTCTGGACCCGTGGCAGCTCAAAGATTTGCAGAAGCTGGTAGTCCAGGGCATGGAAGAAGGCGCCTTCGGCGTCACTGCCGGCTACATGAGCAATTACGCGATCAACGACGAGCTTTTCGCATTCGCGCAGCCGGCCGGAGAGCGTGGTGGCCTGTACGCCTCCCACATCCGCTCCGAGGATAAGCACCTCCTCCAGGCGATTGGCGAGATCATCGAGCTGGCCCAACATACCGAGACGCGCATAGAGATCTCGCACCTGAAGACTATGAACCCGCCCAACTGGAACAAGCTCGATGCCGTATTCGGACTGATGGAAGGGGCGCTTGACCGGGGCCTGAGTGTGCGCGCCGACCGCTACACCTATTGCGCGTGGGCCGGCGGCTCCACTAATGCCCTGCCGCGCGTGGCCTACCAGATAAAGCAGGAGCGCGGGAGCTGGGAGAACCTCCACGACCCCGATGTCGAGGAGATCATCTATGAGGAGCTGGACAAGATGTGGGTCGAGCGCGGCGGGCCGGACACACTGCTGTTCTGCTCGATGGGCGAGCCGCGGCCGGAAGTCGAGAACAAAACGCCCGCACAGCTCGCCGAGCAGTGGGACTGCGATCTGCTGGAGGTGGGCATCCGGCTCGAAGAGATGGGCAAGATCTCCGCCATCGGCCTGGCCATGTCCGAGGACAATATCAAGCGCATCCTGGCTCACCCCCTGGTCTGTGTCGGCTCCGACAGCCACCAGGAAGCCGACAAGTCCATCTTCACTCACCCGCGCAGCTACGGCACCTTCCCGCGAATGTTGGCCAAATATTGCCGCGAAGAGCAGGCAGTGACCCTCCCGCAGGCCGTCAATAAAATGAGCGGCATGGCCGCCGAGCATTTTGGCATCACCGACCGCGGCCTGCTGCAGGAGGGCCTGGTCGCCGATGTGGTGGTCTTCGATCCGGCGACCGTCCAGGACACGGCCACCTTCAGCGCCCCGCACCAGTATCCCGAGGGCATCCCGCACGTCATCGTCAATGGCAAATTCGCGGTGAAAGACGGCGAAACCACGCCGGAGAACCACGGCCACGCCCTGCGCAAGACCGATATGTAGCCGCTGTGCGCCACAGAGGAGGATGTGCTATGGCGAAACGCCAGCGACCTGACGAGCAGGAATTCGAACTGGTACCGCATACGAGGATCCGCGAGGCCATCGGGGATCGCACCCGCCAGAGCGTCAACGAAGCGCCGCAGTTCCGCGTCCAGAAGATGGTGATTGCCGACGGCCTGGTGGCGTTCCGCAACCAGTTGAAACAAAGCGGCACCGAGCCGCTCCCGACCTACAACGACATACTCATCAAGCTGGTGGCCGCAACGCTGCCGGACTTCCCCCGGCTCAATGCCTGGCATTCACCCGCAGGGCTCAAGCTGCTGAAGGACATCAACATCGGTTTTGCGGTGGATACTGAAGAGGGCGTGCTGCTGCCGACTGTGCTCAATGCTGATAGGAAATCGCTGGCCGAGATCGCCGCCGAGACTGCTGAGTTGGTGGACCTGGCGCGTCGCGGGCGCCTGCGTGCCACTCTGCAGATGGGCGCGGGCTTCACCATATCCAACATCGGCCCCATCGGCATGGACATCTTTGATGCCATCATCTCGCCGCCGCAGACCGGCATCTTGGCCATCGGCTCAATCATCCCACAACCGGTGGCTGTCGCGGGCGAGGTGGTTGTGTGTAGCACCGTCTGGCTCTCGCTGACGATGGACCACCGCTCGGTTGACGGGGCTGATGGCGCCCGCTTCGTCGCCAAGCTGGCCGAAGCCATTGCCGAGGCACCAGCGATCCTGACCGCCTAGATATCGCCGTTGCCGCGTGGCACAGGCTTTCCAGCCTGTGAATGTCTTTCACTTCTTGGGTGGCTCGGGCATCTTAATAATCTTCCCGTGGGTCGGGCTTCCAGCCCGACTCCGTTGCTGTCGAAGGGCAGGCCGAGCTACGCGTTGGTGAATAATTCGGGCCAGCCTATCCGGCAACTGTCACTCGCGTTGACTCGGCATTTGGCATGGCTTATAATCGCCTAGCTGCCGATATTTCGGTACTTGTCTCATCGAGGATGGAAAAGCCCAAGGATATTTCGCAGAAGGGCTCAGGCTTAGACAGAGGCGCTGTCAATATGGATAGCCAAGAAAGATTACCATTTCATGCTGAGTACGAGATCGCAAGCGAGTACGAAGCTGATGCCGAAGTCATCTACTTCTGTGGCGATTGTGGGGTTCTGCTGCCGCAAATCCCTCACGAATCTGTTCAACTGATTGTCACCTCGCCACCGTACAACCTCGGCAAGGAATATGAGAATAGGATACCGCTTCAGCAGTATGTGGAGGAGCAAACTCTGGTGATCGAAGAATGTGTGCGCCTCCTTAGCCCGCGAGGCAGCATCTGCTGGCAGGTTGGCAATATGGTCGAAGATGGGGAGGTAACCCCTCTGGACGCCATCTTCTATCCCATTTTCAAGAACCTCGGACTCAAGATGCGTAACCGAATAGTCTGGCATTTCGGTCATGGTCTGCATTGCAGTAATAGGTTCTCCGGACGATATGAGACTATACTGTGGTTCACCAAATCCGACGACTATGTTTTCAACCTGGATGCTGTCCGCGTCCCGCAGAAGTATCCAGGCAAGAAGTACTTCAAAGGACCAAAGCGAGGCGAACTGAGCGGACACCCCAGCGGCAAGAATCCGACGGATGTGTGGGATATCCCCAATGTTAAGAGTAACCACATAGAGAAAACAATCCACCCTTGCCAATTTCCAGTAGCTCTCATCGAGAGACTCGTACTCGCTCTGACCAACGAGGGCGACTTGGTTCTCGACCCATTCGCCGGTGTTGGCAGCACGTGTTGTGCCGCGGTTGTGCATGGCAGAAGAACGATTGGTGTAGAGCTTGTGGAGGAATACTGCGATATCGCACGGGAGCGCATTCAACTGGCCTTAAGAGGAGAACTCCGAACTAGACCGCTCAACAAGCCAATATACAAGCCACCCGCTGAGCCCAAGACAGTCAGGGAGCTGCAGGAGGAAGTCTAATGAAGCAAGTGTACGTTTACTCTCATCTGGGCGGCGAAGAGATCCTCTTGGTGAAGTATCCCGATCTTAACCGCGATATTGATGAGGTTATCGCGGCAATTCCGAACCCCGGTCGAGGGAAGATCAGCAAAGAGAAAACCAAGAAAGGCCGAGCACTCTTCTCGCCCAAGGACCTTAACAGTTTGTTCGATCAAGAGTTTTCCCAACGTGGCTGGACCGAATTGCGAGAGTACTACGATATTGAATTGCCTGACTACAGCCACGTCGTAAAGCGCGCCTACAAACAGTGCGACTACTACAAGAATGACGTCCTGGTAGAAGTACAATTCGGCAAGTACGCATTTATGTTTTATGACCTGGCTAAGTTCCAGTACTTCTTCAACCAGAACCGTATTCGAGTTGGCGTCGAAATAGTGCCTTGCCACTTGTTGTCTAGACAAATGTCCTCGGGCGTATCATACGGCGAGCAGTTGGTTCACGATCTGGAGCGCCTCAGCAAGAACTTCCCCTCTGTCCCGGTAAAGATAATCCTCATTGACATGCCTCTGCCAGACACTGAATATGCAATTGAAGAGCGAGAAATTCTCCACACGGAACATGAAGCATATCTCCAGGACATTGAGCAGCGTTTGCGGCAACTGCGTCAAACTACCGGCCGTAGCACTGAGAAGTGATGACGCCAGTGTCTCTACCTCGCCTTCGACACCCGTAAGGATCACTCGCGTTGACTCGGCATTTGGCATGACTTATAATCGCCTAGCTGGCGATATTTCGGTACAAATGGCGCCGGTCAGAGGCCGGCGCAATAATCGGAGGAGGCTCGCGTAATGTGCGATGAAAAACTACGTGTGGGACTAATCGGAACCGGCGTGTGGGGCGAAACCCATCTGAAGACTTACACCTACGATCCGCTGGTGGAGCTGGTGTGCATCTGCGACAAGAATGAGGAACTCCTGGCGCAGCGGGCCGAAGAGTACGGCATCGCCGACACCACGACCGACTACCAGGAGTTGCTGGCCCGCGACGACATCGAAGCGGTATCCGTAGTGACGCCCGACTTTTTGCACAAGGAGATTGTGATGGCCGCGGCCAATGCCGGCAAGCACATTCTCGTCGAAAAGCCGATGGCGACGACGGTGCAAGACTGCAAGGACATGATG
>JALGTY010000481.1 GCA_029821145.1 Candidatus Zipacnadia bacterium | reverse complement strand
TCCAGCGGCTTTTCGACGTACATCGCCACCAGCAGGATGCACAGCGAGAGGGCGAAGTTAAGCGTGATGAACATGTCCAAAACGACCTGTGGCAGCGGTATGATGATCATCGCGACGAGGGCGATGACCCCGGCTGCCACCATCAGGTCACTTTGGTCGAGTGTCTTGCGCAACAGTTCCATATTGGATAATAGCTGTCACTGTGAATTGAGATGAATCGCCTCCTCTACCTGCAACAACTGTGCCTCAAGGGTATAGGGACGCGGAGGCAGAGGGGCGGACACTTTATTGTGAGATGAGTCTGCCCCAGGCGCGCCGTGGATGGCAGATTGGACAAAAGAATTTACAAGCGTGCCCCCAGAATTCGGAATTACACCGTATCACTGTTGTCAGCCGAGCTGCCCTCATTGCCCAAGTCCTGCGCCTGTCGTTGCTGCTGTATGCGTGCCAGGCGGCGGAGTCTGCGCTCGGCGGCGGCGCGATAGACAGCCGCCAGCACCTCCGCGACGGCCTGGTACAGCACCGGTGGCACATATTCGCCCAGCCGTGTCGCCTCGTACAGCGCTCTGGCCGTCGCCGGCTCTTCAATAATCGGAATAGCGTAGGCGCGAGCCAGTTTCTTGATCCGTGCCGCTACTGCGCCCCGGCCTTTGGCGACCACCTGCGGAGCCGGCATCTGGCCCCCCTTATACATAAGTGCAACGGCCAGATGCGTCGGGTTGGTCACCACCACATCGGCCTGGGGCATCTGCGCCGATATGCCCTGCTGCAGAAGCGCCCGGCGCCGCTGCCGCTGTTGGGCACGTATCAGCGGATCGCCCTCGCGTTCCCTCATCTCCTGTTTGACCTCGTAACGGGTCATGCGCAACTGCTTTTCGTGCTGCCAGCGCTGGTAGCCATAGTCGGCCCCGCCGATGACCAAGAGCGCCAGGCAGTACTTCATGGCGAACTCGAAGATGATGTCGGACATCCGCCCCAGTGCCCAAGTAATCTCCATCTGCTGAAAGTTGAGCACTTCGGCCTTGTGGTTATTGAGGACCTGGTAGGCGATTGCGGCTACGATCGCGACCTTCAGGCTGCCTTTGATAGCCTCGACCAGACCATTGAGTGAGAATATGCGCTTCAGGCCCTCGATCGGGTTGAGCTTGTCGGCCGTGGGGCTGAGTTTCTTGGTGGAGAAAACGAAGCCGGTCTGGATGAGATTGGCTGTCAGGCCGGCAGCCAGGGCCGCCAGAGCTATCGGCAGCACCGCTCCGCCAACCACAGCAAGCCAGTGGAACGCCTGCCCGGACAGCGCTGATGTGGTAAAGGAGAACGAATCTATGCGTACAAACTGCTTCTCGACGGCCTGCCTAATGGTTTGACCGATGCCGTAACCGGCTAGCTTATAAACGAGCACGGCCGCACCCAGACTTACCGCGCCGGTGAGGTCCTTGCTCTGGGCGACCTGCCCTTCTTCGCGGGCTTTCTGGCGGCGACGGGGTGTAGCTTGTTCGGTCTTTTCCTCCGTTGCCATCAGGAGGCAAGGAGCAATAACCGTTCCCGCCGGGGGAAATTGGGGACAGTCACCTGTTTCTTATTTCTGTGAGTTCCAGTCCCACTCCTCTGCAGAAATAGGTGACTGTCCCCAATTTCCAGCAGGATTTGACTAGAGGGTTAGAGAATGTTATAAGAGAGATATAGACAGCCATAATCAGGGGCATACCACGGTCAGGTAAATCGGATTTGAAGGGGTGATGGATATGACTTGGCGCAGATCAGGATTTACCCTCATCGAACTGCTCGTGGTGATCGCGATAATCGCGATCCTGGCAGCGATACTTTTCCCGGTATTCGCCCGCGCGAGAGAAAAAGCCCGGCAGGCCTCATGTCTCTCCAACGTCAAGCAACTGACTCTGGCCATGATGATGTACGTCCAGGACTATGACGAACGGCTGCCTGGCTCGTACATCTACGACTGTGGTTCCTGGGAGATCCGCATCTGGCCATACGTCAGGTCAGGCGCAGGCGGCATGGGCGGTATTTTCACATGCCCCAGCTATCCCGGCCCTTTCAACTTTAACCCACCGCTCAACGTCGGCCCAGCCTACCTCAGCTATGGCTACAACTACTCTTATCTGAATATCAGCTACTCCCTGGGCGGCCTGGCTCTGGCCGATGTGGAAGCACCCGCCGACACCATCGTGCTTGCCGACAGCGGCCCTGCATGGCAGTCGAACGACACCTGGGGTCTGGGCATGTCCTATGTCATAACCCCGTGCGCCTTGGCGGATCTGCTTGCCGACCATAGCTGTTGGTACCCGGTTTACACGCGCCACAATGGCATGGCGAATGTGGGGTTTGTTGATGGCCACGCCAAGGCCGAGGGGACAGCATACGTAACTGACGCGGAGAACTTCCGGGCCGACAAGACCAACTGAACGGAAAAAGCGGTAAACCA
>JALGTY010000480.1 GCA_029821145.1 Candidatus Zipacnadia bacterium | reverse complement strand
TCGTCGGCATCCAGCACGCACAGTTCGCAGTGCTCGGTGGCATGCTTGAGTACCACCAAGGTGTGCTCGTCTACGGTAAAACACCAGCCGTCAGCTAGCCAGCCATCTGTGGAGTTAAAGATCGTGGGACAACCTGCGTCGTCTTGAGCATGGCGACCAAACCAGTAATCTGGCCGTCGCGATATCAAGTCCTGGGCGCTAAAGTGCTCGTAGCGAGCAGTGGTGTCAAGCGGGTGGCGACGGAGAGGAATCGGCACCCACTCCGCCTGGCGAGCGATCTGAAGCAACCGACCCGAACAGTCAGTCAGCGGCCAGGTCAGGCCAATTTCCAAACGCTGGACGCGTACAACCTCCTGAGCCACATTGCGCAGTTCTATCCGTTCGTCCAATGCAGCTCCTTCCAACTGAAACTCGTGGCGAACGGCAAGATGCTGCGCTTGGCCAGTAATGATCAGCGAATTCTTGTCCGCCTGCACCGTAGGGTTCTTTAGCAGATTCGTCGTGATAGCCCCGCCGCTATGGCCAGTCTGCACGCGGTAGCTGATCGGCCCGTCGGCCCACACTTGCCCGGTAGGCCGATGCACGAGCTTAAGGATCACCGCTTGGTCATCAATGCCGATCTGCAAAGACAGAACGTCAGATTCGATAGGCTCACAATTATGCTTGCTCATGGCATCGGTTTTCGTGAGAACCCCTCCTTTGAATACCTACTCGTTGCCATCCCCCGACATTTCCTAATTCGGTTAATATAGGACTATCCTGGTGATAGGTTTCACCCTGTATGAGTGTTTGTCCTCCTGCGGAAAGGCAGCGTTTACAAACCGAGATCTACCATTTGGCTTTTGGTTGTTTGTATATTGTTCGGGTCTGTGAGAAATGCCCGCTCTTGGTAGCAATGTGCCCGGAAAGACCAGCGCTTTGCAACCTTTCCAGGAGCTCGGGACTGCCAACCAGTCAGCTTTGACGGCTTAGAGGCAGTTGCAAACACAGTCCTATCTGGGCATGAGCAAGATCACCGATTCTTCGCCGCTTTAGGTAATGGTCACCCGACGCCGGACGCTAAGACCCAGATCTGTTGGTAACAAGGACGTTAGTCTGGGCTGCCAGGGCATTGAAAATATCGTGCAGAAGCAGAGAAAACAAGGAGGAGTTTCCCGCGTTTGCCGCAAACAGTATTCTGCGTCCGACCACTTGCGCGGTCCGGCGCCGGGATAACGTAGCACGCTGTTGACATGAAATCCTCCCCATGTTACAATCGGAAGGTGGATCTTATGACAGTCTCACGATGGAAAAAGGAGGAAGGGTAATGTACAAGTCTTCTCAAAACTGGATTATAGCAGCCATGGTGGGCCTGGCACTAGTAGCGATGCCAGTAGCCACCCCGTCAGATGAGCTGGAAGAGGACCATAGACTTTCTATGGAGTTTGAGACCCCGCACACTGACTGGGCTCAGCCGTATGCATTGGGCAAGGTGCGGGTGCTGTACTTTGGCTTTGGCGTTGTTTACCATAATGCGCCCGAGGTGCGTCACTACCACGGTGCTCGCGGGGTTGGCGGCTGTGAGGCGCGTGACATCATCGAATTGATGCAGCGCTTCGATATCGAGGCCGCGGCCGCCTATTATATCTGGAATGTCGAGCTCACGCCTAAACAGCTCACGTGGAGCGGTGCCGAGGCGGGCATAGCACGCATTCTGAAGCTGCTGGAGGAACCGTGGGACTGCTTTGTGTTTAACGGTGTTCGCCTCACGGCCTTGCCGGCCGAGGCTCAGGACAAGGTGTATAAAGCGATCACCAATGGTGCGGGGCTGGTGCTAATTGATGTGGACGTCGAGTTGGGCCGCACCGGCGTATTTGTGCGGGGCCTGACCCCTGCGAACAAGATAACCGACCTACCCCCGTTTCTGGCCAACGACCCAGTGGGCGTCGGCTACTGGATGAACGGAGGCCGAGCGATGTCCTTGCCGCAACGCCCTCAGATAGATTATCGACCCGGTTGGGAGGTGGATTATGATTACTGGGTAGAGCGGGTGGGGCGGGCGGTGCTGTGGGCGGCGAATAAATCGCCCCGTGTCAATCTCACCATTGCTCCAGACGCGGCACAAATTGACCGCGCTGAGTTACTGGACAATGCCATCAAAGTCGAGTGGGAAGGAGAGCATGGTCCCGGAGCGTTACAGTTGGAGGTGCGGTTACGCCGCAGTGACGGGACAGTCTTTGACCTACAGCCCGCACCGCAGAGCCCAAGTACCTATCGCTTCGAGCGCCGCTACCGCGCCGGGCAGTACCACATAGACGCCATCGCTTCTAGCGAGGACGGCGTGGAGGCCTGGGCTACAGTGCCACTTGAGATCACTGCATCGCGCACGGTGGCGGCCATTGAACTGGATAAGGACTGGGGCGAAATCGGCGAGACTATTGCGGGGACAGTTAAACTCAACGGCGATCC
>JALGTY010000067.1 GCA_029821145.1 Candidatus Zipacnadia bacterium | reverse complement strand
TCCAGATAGTCCCGCGTCTTTTCTCCCGGCCGGATGCCTCTGATCGCACCACCGTTCTTCTGCAGGTTCTCGGCGATCTGTTCCGGATTAAAGGTAACGGCCGTGTAGAAGTAGGTAAAGATTACCACCAGAATAAAGTACAAGAATGATGCAAAGCCGTTCGCGCCAGGGGTTGTGAACTCCACTATCGAAAAGATTGCTCCGTCAATGGCGCCATCCTCCAATCCGAAGGTGCCGGACAGGAAGTTGACGACCGCCTGGCCGCGCAGCAGGTTGGCAAGCGTAGCCGGAAACAGAGCCACCGAAATGGCAAAGATGATCGGGATAACACCCGCCTGGTTCACCCGTAGCGGCAGATGGGAGGTCTGCCCGCCCCAGATCTTGTTGCCCTTAATCCGCTTGGCGTATTGCACGGGTATCTCGCGCTGCGCTTGCTGGACCTTCACAATGCCGTAGATAGTCGCAAGGAATATCACGCCCAAGAACAGTAGATTTGCGACGCCGATTTCGCCGCCCTGCCACAGCGTTATCGTGCGCATCAGCTCTTCCGGCATGACCGTCATGATGCCGACAAAGATGATCAGTGATACGCCCTGGCCGATGCCCTGGTCGGTGATCATATCACCCAGCCACATCAGGAAGGCGGTCCCGGACGTCATCATCAACACCGCGAAGACCATGTCCATCCTGCCGCCGGTGAACGCCCCTCCTCCGCTGAACCACCCGATCATCCCCATGCCCTGCAACCCCGCCAGCGCCATAGTCAGGTAGCGCGTCCAGCGGTTGATCTTCTTCTGCCCGTACTCGCCCTCTTTCTGCAGTTCCTCCAACTGTGGAATGGCCATGACCAATAACTGAAAGATAATCGAGGCGTTGATGTAGGGCATGATGCCCAGAGCCAGCACCGAAAAACGCTTCAGCGACCCGCCGACGAACATGTTCAGAAATTCGCCCAGAGTGCCGCCTTGAAACATCGCCTCCAGCGCTTCTCTGTCCACACCCGGCATCGGCACATGCGCGCAGGCGACATAGACGGTGAACATCATCATCACAAAGAAGATGCGCTTGCGCACGTCGGGCAGCTTCAGGGCTTGGCTCAGAGCAGCCAGGCGCTCCTTCATTTCCCTATCACCTCGGCAGTACCGCCGGCTGCCTCGATTTTCTCTTTGGCTGAATTACTGAATGCATGGGCCTTTACGGTCAGGGGCCGGTCCAGGTCGCCGTCGCCGAGGATCTTCAGCCCCTTGGCTTCGAGCTTGTTGATCATGCCGATTTCCATGAGCAGCTCTGGCGTGACCTCAGTGCCCTCGGCAAGCCGTTGCAGGTCGCCTACGTTGACGGTGGTATGGCGCTGCCGGAATATGCCGATGTTGTGGGCCTTGTTGCTCTGGCCGCGCAGCTTGGGCAGGCGCTTGTAAAGCGGTGTCTGCCCGCCCTCGAACCCACGGGCGATGCTGTAGCGGGCCTTCTGGCCCTTCTGCCCGCGGCCAGAGGTCTTGCCTGAGCCGCTGCCGTGACCGCGCCCTACACGCTTTCTAGAAGTCTTGCGAGCCTGGTTTGGTCCGGTGTCTGTCAGGTCCATGAAAAGTGCTCCTCAACGCAGTCCATGCTGCACAACGCGTCGTCACTCCGCCTCGCAGATAGAAACCAGATGCTCAACACTTGCGACCATGCCACGAATCGAAGGGGTGTCTTCTTTGATTACGCTGTGCCCTATTCTACGCAGGCCCAGGGCACGCAAAGTGGCGCGCTGCTTGGGCTTGCAGCCGATGTAGCTGCGGGTTAGAGTGAGCTCGAGTCTTGCCTTCTTCTTGCGCTTTGCCATTTGACTGCTACTTACCCCTGTTTACTGGTGTTGCGGATCTGGGATGCCAACAGGTCCGCTGTGCTTAGAACTTGAGTCCGGCCTCCCGGGCGCCTTCGGCGAGAGCGGCGATCTTGCCGTGGACGGGCCAGCCGCCCCGGTCGAAGACTACCTCCTCGATGCCGGCTTCCACAGCGCGCTTGCCGATGGCCAGGCCGACGGCTTTGGCCGCGGCGATATTGCAGGTGCCCTCCAGGCCCTCGGCAATGGCCGGCTCTCTAGTGGAAGCGGCGACCAAGGTGTGGCTCGTCCAGTCATCAATGACCTGGGCGCTGATGTGCCGCAATGACTTGTGCACTGAGAGTCGGGGCCGGTCGGGGGTGCCCTCAATCTTGCGGCGCACCCTCAGGCGCCGTTTGGCTCTCTGTAGGATTTTCTTGGCTACATTTCCCATGCTTATGGTGCCGTCCCATTTCTGGTTATCTTGAGAAGCCACACCACTGGCCGCTTGCCCTGAGCCTATCGAACAGGCCTGAGGCCATCTTACAAGTGGTATGGGCCGGTCTTACATCTCGGTGACCCGCGCCTTGCCGGCCTTGCGGCGAACCCGTTCGTCTATATAGCGAATGCCCCTGCTCTTGTATGGCTCGACCGGGCGGACACGCCGGATGTCGGCAGCAACCTGCCCAACGGCTTGCTTGTCAATTCCACGCACAACGACCGTGGTGTTGTCAACTGCTTCCAATTCCACACCATCGGGCGGGTCAATCTGTACGGAGTGCGAGTGGCCGACCCGCAAAGTAAGCGACTTCCCGCTCGTCTCGGCCCGATAGCCGACGCCGCTTATGACCAGCCGCTTCTCGAAGCCGTTGGTGACCCCTTCGACCATATTCGCGATCAGAGAACGGGTCGTCCCGTGCAGGGCACGGTGTTCGCGCTGGTCTGTCGGCCGCGAGACGGTCAGGACGGTGTCCTCGACACTGATCTGCATGTCGGGATGGCACATATGTGCCAGTTCACCCAGCGGCCCCTTCACCGTCACGGTGTTGTCCTTCGCCACCGTTACCTTTACCTTGTCAGGAATATCAACAGGCATGTTGCCTACTCTGGACATCGTGAAGCTCCTGTCTGCGGCAGCCGCTTTCGGCTACCAAATGTACCCGATGACTTCTCCGCCGACGCCCCGCTTGCGGGCCTCTCGTGCGGTCATTACGCCTCTGCTGGTGGAGATGATCGCGACGCCAAGTCCGCCCAGCACTCTGGGCAGCTCGCCCTTGCCGACATAGACGCGGCGTCCCGGCTTGCTGATGCGTTTCAGCCCGTTCAAAACCGGTTCTCTGTACTCAGTGTACTTGAGTCGAATGCGCAGGCTGGTGCCTCTATCCACAAGCTGAAAGCCGCGGATATAGCCTTCATTATGCAGAATCTTGGCAATCTGCCGTTTCATCTTTGAAACCGGCACATCCACACTGGTGTGGCGCGCTTCCGCCGCGTTCCGAATTCTTGTCAGCATATCCGCAATTCCGTCAGTTACGACACCCATGCCACAGCCTCCTGATCGAGACTCTATATTGTAAAGAAGTCATGCCCCGCTCATTGGTCGGCCATCGGCTCTGCTGTTGCAGGCTGTGCCGCGGGCAGTCGCCGGCCTACCAGCTTGCTTTTCTGATGCCCGGGATGTTACCGTCCAGGGCATTTTCTCTGAAGCAGATTCTGCAGATGCCGAAGGCCCGCATATAGCCGCGTCGCCGCCCGCATATATGGCAGCGGTTCACGCGCCGGGTTGAGAACTTGACCTCTTTGGTCTGCTTGGCGATCCATGATTTCTTTGCCACAGTGCTATCACCCAAACAAGTTTAGTTGGTCGTTACTTCCTCGGCTTCTTCGCCGGCAACTACCGGCCTTTGCAATGGCAGGCCCAGCAGTTCGAGTAGCGCCCGCGCCTCCTCATCCGTCTTCGCCGTGGTGACGATGGTTATGTCCATGCCTCGGGCCCGCTCGACATCGTCATAGCCCAGCTCCGGGAACACCAAATGGTCGTCGAGGCCGAGGCTGTAATTGCCACGTCCATCGAACGAGTTCGGCGACAGGCCGCGGAAGTCACGAATTCTGGGCATTGCGATATTGAAAAGGCGGTCCAGGAACTCCCACATCCGGGCTCGGCGCAGCGTCACCCGACATCCGATCGGCTGACCGCCGCGGATTCCGAACGCCGAGATGGACTTCTTCGCTCGTGTCATCGCAGGCCATTGTCCGGCAATCGGCGTCAATTCCTGCATCGCTCTTTCCAGGGTCTCAAAGCTCTCCCTGGCGCCCTCGACTCCCATGTTGATCGAGACCTTGACAAGCCGCGGGGCCTGCCAGATGTTGTCGTAGTTGAAGCGCTCCACCAACGCGGGACGCACTTCTTTCTCATAACGCTCTTTCAATCGCGGCATCATTCTGCGTCAACCTTCTTAATCCGACTGCAAACTCAACATTCCGCCCGCAGACGCGAACTCAAGTCACTCGTCAATATCCTTGCCACACTTCTTGCACACGCGCACTTTGCTGCCGCTCTCACGCACCCGGTGACCCGCCCTGGTGGGCGCGTCGCAGTTAGGGCACACCAGCATGACACTGGAGACATGGATCGGCCCCGGCGATTCCACAATGCCAGCCTGGCGCATTTGCTGGGTCTGGCGCACGGCACGCTTCATGATGTTGATGCCGTCAACGATGATCCGGCCGGAACCGGGGCTGACCTCCAATACGCGCCCTCGGCGCGATCGGCCTTTCATCGAGCGGTCTTTGCCGGCGATGACCATCACCTCATCGCCTTTTCTTATATTAAGCTTATTAGTAGGCATACGCTAGCTCTCTCTCGGTTGCTGTTAGACGACCTCTGGTGCCAACGAAATAATCCTCATGAAACCACGTTCCCGCAGCTCTCGTGCCACCGGACCGAACACACGCGTGGCCCGGGGGTTCTGCGCCACGTCCACAATAACCACGGCGTTGTCGTCGAAGCTGATATAGCTGCCATCCGGACGAGCCGTCGGGGACTTGCAGCGGACGACGACGGCACGCACTACGATGCCCTTGGCTATCGGGCTGTCGGGCGCGACGGACTTGGTTGAGGCAACGATCTCGTCGCCCAGTCCCGCGTAGCGCGACGCTCCCCGGCCGATGATGTCTATGCAGCCTATCTCGTGTACGCCGCTGTTGTCAGTGACTTTCAGCCTGGTCTCTTTTTGTATCATGATGCGTCCTCTGTATGCGTACTGAAGGCCTACTCGCCCTCAGGTTCCGCTTTGTGTTCGGCTACTATACCATCCATCAGGTGCGGCGGTACTTCTTCGTATCCCGAAAAGCTCATCGTGTAGCTGGCTCGACCTTGGCTGATCGAGCGCAGGTCCGCGGCATAGCGGCGCATCTCCGCCTGCGGCACCGAGGCTCTAATCAACTGTGATCCCGCACCGACGCTCTCCGAGCCCTGGATGCGGCCGCGGCGCCCGGACAGATCGCTCATCACATCCCCCATGATATCTTCCGGGACAGTAACCTCGACATCCATCACCGGCTCCAGCAGTGCGCACTTGGCCTCTGCCAGGGCATTGCGTACCGCAATCTGGCCGGCTGTCTGAAACGCCTGGTCGGACGAGTCAACTGGGTGCGAGCTGCCATCATCAAGGGTCACCTGAACGTCCACCACCGGCGAGCCGGTGAGAATCCCCTTCTTTAGCTGGGCAACAACGCCTTTTTCGACGGCCGGGATGTAGTTGGTAGGCACCGAGGCACCTCTGATCGCATTGACGAACTCAAAGCCCCCACCACGCGGTAATGGTTCCATGCGGATCCAGACGTCGCCGAACTGTCCGCGGCCGCCGGTCTGCTTCTTGTGTCGTCCCCGTACGTACACCGAATTGGTAATCGTCTCGCGGTACGGCACTTTCGGCTCAGCGAGAGTAACTGACGCTTCGAACTTGCGGGCCAGCTTCTCCACGACGACATCCAAATGCAACGCACCCATGCCATGAAGTAGCATCTCGCCAGTGCTGCTTTCGCGGCCAAAGCTGAAACCTATGTCCTCTTCGGCCAGCCGCGCCAAGCCGGTGGAGAGCTTGTCCTCGTCAGCGTGTGAAGCCGCCACGATGGCCGCCGAATGCATCGCCTTGGGCAACTCGGGTGGGTCGAACACCACTGGCGCTTTGGGGTCGCATAGCGTCCCGCCGGTCAGAGTGTTTTCGAGCTTGGTAACACAACCCAGGTCGCCGGCGACAAGCGAGGGCACCTCCGATGTCTTGTTGCCCTGCATTGTTGCCAAGCCGCTGAGGCGCTCGCGCTCGCCACTCCTGGCGTCAATGACGTTGGCGTCGCCGACAGCGGTGCCGGAGATGACCCTGATGAGGCTGATGCGCCCGACGTAGGGGTCGCTAAGTGTCTTGAACACGACCGCCGCGAAGGGCTCCGCCTCACTGCATTCCCGGATGATTTCGGTCGCCTCGTCCTTCTGATCGTGGCCGGTCCAGGCTCCGCGCTGGTCGGGCGTGGGGCACACTGCGACAATGAAGTCGAGCAGAGCGCCGATGCCCAGTGCGTTCAGCGCGTCGGTGGCCAGCACCGGCACCAGTTGGCCGCCGGCAACCCCCTTGGCCAACCCGGAGGCGAGTTCTTCCTGACTCAGCGTCTCGTTTTCAAAGTACTTTTCCATCAGTTCTTCGTCGTTGGCTGCCACGGCCTCCACCAGCGCCTCGCGAGCCGCGGATACCTCGTCGGCCATGTCCTCAGGAATGTCGGTCCAGGTACCGCCCTTTTCCGACCCCTTAAGCATCCTCATGCTAACGAGGTCAACTACGCCCTCGAAATTGCCATCTTGCCCGACCGGAATCTGTATGTTGACACCCTCAACTCCTGCAAGCATCTCATTGATGCTGTCAACGGCGGCATCGAAATCGGCGTGTTCTCCGCTCATCTTGTTTACGACGGCAACAATGGGCAGCTTCATCTCCACGGCGGTCTGATAAACCTTGTGAGTGTGGACCTCGACACCGGCGCCTGCATCAACAACCAGCAGTCCGCAGTCAGCGACCCAAAGACAGTCCATCACCTCGGCGAAAAACTCCGCATATCCCGGCGTATCTATGATATTGATCTTGGTACTCTTGTGCGTGCAGTTGCACAGTGCCGGACTGATGGAGATCTGGCGGTTGCACTCCTCCGGCTCAAAATCTGTCGTGGTAGTGCCGTCGTCCACTTGGCCGAAACGGCTAGTCGCGCCCGCGGCAAAGAGCATCGCTTCGGTCACGGTCGTCTTTCCGCAACCCCGGTGCCCGATAGTGGCTATGTTTCGAATTTGAGAAGTGCCCGCGCCCATCTAGTCTCCTCCCGACAGATGCTGCTCCAATCGCGGCGATCTATTCAGCTTTGGCCAAGAGCCTGACGACCCGCCATGATTTGGTTTTGCTTAGTGGTCTGCATTCGGCAATCAGGACTTTATCGCCAAATTGACACTGGTTCTGCTCGTCGTGGGCATGATACTTGGTGGTTCGCCGCAACACCCGCTCGTAGATGGGATGGCGGGTCAGGCGCATTACCGCCACAACTACGGTCTTGTCCATTCTGGTCTTGCCCGGCCCGCCGCTGAGGACGATGCCTTCTTGTGTCTTCGGCTTTCTCTTGTGGTCCTTACTCATCACTTCAGCCCTTCTCGTTTCAACAGTCCGGCAAGGGGCGCTATTCAAACAGTTCACGCTCTCGCTGGATTGTCTTGATGCGAGCAATTGCCTTGCGATACTTGCGCACCCGCTTCGGGTCCGGAATCTGACCAGAGGCCAACCGGAAACGCAGGTGGAACAGGCTCTCCTGGACGTGGTTGAGGCGGTCCTCAAGCTCGGCGTCAGTAGCGTCATGCAATTGGTCCAGGAAATCCCGTCTGCTTTTGGCGCTATCAGGCATAACCTCTGTCCTCCCGGGTCACGAACTTGGTCGCCACCGGCAGCTTGTGGGCGGCCAGACGCATCGCCTCGGTAGCTATCTCTTTGTCAACGCCGGCCATCTCAAACAGAATCCGTCCAGGCTTGACGACGGCTACCCAGTACGCAGGTGAACCCTTCCCCTTGCCCATACGAGTTTCGGACGGGGTCTCTGTGACCGGCTTGTCAGGGAAGATCCTGATCCACACCTTCCCACCGCGGCGTGCGTACCTGGTCATCGCCACCCGGGCGGCCTCGATCTGGCGGCCGTCAACCCAACCGGGCTCCGTAGCCTGCAGACCGAACTCGCCCATGTGCAGCTTGCTGCCGCGATAGGCTTTCCCCCTCATCCGTCCGCGGTGGTGCTTGCGATGTTTCTGCCTCTTAGGAATTAGCATCTGAGGGCTCCTCGCCTGCTGTTTCTGTCTCGTCGTCGCCCTGCAAAGCCGCGACCAGAGGGTCCTCCTCGGTCTCCTGCTTGGTATCTGCCTCTGATACGGGCTCCTCAGTGGGTTGCTCTGTCTCCGGCTCCTCAGCAGGCGCGCTGTCTGTTGGGTCTTGTGTTACACCGTTTGCGGTTTCCGGCTCTGCTATCTCCAGATCCTCGGCAGGCGCGGTGGTCTCTTCCGTCTCTGCGTCTGCAGCCTCTGCGGGCGTATCTGTGTCTTCCGCCGCCGGCGCAGCCGCCAGTTGTGTGCTTGCGACCTCCGCTGCCGGCTCGGTCTCGGCTGCTTCCTCAGTCTCCAGCGTGATTTCATCTGGCTGCGGCTCGGCCGTGATCTCCTCGGGCTGCGGCTCCGGCTTCTTCGGCAAGATGTCGCCCTTATAGACCCACACCTTGCAGCCGATGTGGCCATAGCCGGTATGGGCTTCGGCGAAACCGTACTCCACGTCGGCGCGCAGCGTCTGCAGCGGAACCCGCCCCTCGGGGCCGGCGGATTCGCTTCTGGCAATCTCGGCGCCTCCCAGGCGGCCCGAAACGATGCAGCGCGTTCCCTCCGCGCCCATGCGCATGGCGCGCTCAATGGCCTGGCGCATGGCCCGGCGGTACGATACCCGCCGCTCGATCTGGCGCGCGATGTTCTCCGCGATCAGTTGGGCGTTGATATCCGGCTCCCGCGTCTCCTCGACGTTGACACGCACCTTCATAGTGGTCATACTCTCTAACTTGCGGCGGAGCCGGTCAACATCCTGCCCGGCCCTACCGATGACGATGCCCGGCTTGGCGGTTTGAATAGTTATCGTCGCCGTGCCTCCCGCCCGCTCGATGACTATGTCGGAGATGGAGGCGTCGTTGAGCACATCCTTGATATAATTGCGCATCTTTATATCTTCAATGAGGTAGTCACGGTACTGCTGTCCCTCGGCAAACCAGCGGCTCTTGGACTGTCGGATTATTCCCAGCCTAAAACCATAGGGATGTACCTTTTGTCCCATTACCGTCTCACTCCCGCAGCAAAGCTGCTGATGAATAGGTTCTGTCGGCCCCTACTCTTCAATTTCATCACTCACAACTACAGTAATGTGGCACGTAAGTCGGTGAAATCGGTCCGCCCGACCTCTGGCACGCGGCTTGATTCGCGGTATGCGAAAGCCCTCATCAACGAAGGCTCTTGATACCCACAGTTCGTCCGGAGACATCCCGTGGTTATTCTCCGCATTGGCCGCAGCCGATCGCAGGCACTTGTGTAGGGCTTCGGTTGACGTACTGCCGTACGTGGCCAGGGCCTCGACGGCCTCATCAACCGACTTGCCCCTGATCAAGGGCAAGAACTTGCGTACTTTGCGCGGTCCTATCCGTACAAATTTGGCAACCGCTTGTGCTTCCATGCTCGTAGCTCCTGGGCTCTGTTGGCACTCGACAAGCTATCTGTCTCGTAACCGTGACTATTCTTCAGTGATGCTGGTGGTGGTCTCTTCGCGTCTGCCCGGACGCATGCTGCGGAAGGTGCGGGTGGGCGCGAACTCCCCCAGCTTATGGCCAACCATGTTCTCGGTAATCAGAATTGGCACGTGCTTGCGGCCATCATGCACGGCGATTCTGTGCCCGACCATTTCCGGAAAGATCGTTGAACGGCGTGACCAGGTCTTGATCATTCGCTTCTCGTCACTGGCGTTCATCTCTGCGATCTTATCCAGTAGCTTCTTGTCCGCAAACGGACCTTTCTTCATGGATCGCGCCATTTTATGCTGCCTCCGACGATTCGATGTGCAATTGCACTACTTGTGTCGCCTGTCGCGCACGATATACTTGCTTGACGACTTGCGCCGATTGCGGGTCTTCTTGCCGAGTGTCTTCTTGCCCCACGGAGAGCGCGGGCTGTCCAGGCCGATAGGAGCCTTGCCCTCACCGCCACCGTGCGGGTGATCCACCGGATTCATCGCGCTGCCGCGCACGGTGGGACGCACCCCGCGATGGCGCTTGCGGCCAGCTTTGCCGTCCTGAACGTTGATATGGTCAACATTGCCGACGCGGCCTACGGTCGCCCGGCATTTGGCCGAGACCATGCGCATCTCGCCCGAAGGCAGCCTCAAGGTCACCAGCTTGCCTTCTTTGGCCATCAACTGAGCGGCGGTGCCGGCGCTGCGCGCTAACTGCGCCCCGTGCCCGGGTATCATCTCGATGTTGTGCACCACTGTGCCGACGGGCATGGCTTCCAGAGGCAGACAGTTGCCCACCCGGGCCACTACGCGCAGACCTGAGACAACGGTGTCGCCCTTGTTAAGGCCCTGTGGGGCCAGAATATAGCGCTTCTCGCCGTCAGCGTAGTGCAACAGGGCGACATGAGCAGAGCGGCTCGGGGCGTACTCGATGGCCGCCACCTTGGCCGGTACGCCGTCCTTATTGCGCTTGAAGTCAATCTGGCGGATCTTGCGCTTAGCGCCGCCGCCCTGGTGGCGCACCGTTATCTTGCCGCTGAAGTTACGACCGGCCGCCTTCTTTTTCCGTCTCACCAGCCTTTTTTCCGGCTTCTTCTTCCTGTCAATGTCGCTGCGGTCAAGCTTGACGTAGAAGCGCCTGCCTGGTGATGTCGGCTTATGGTCTATGGTTGGCATGATAGCAAATCTCTCGCTTCTGATCGCTGCACTGCGCAACTCGATGGCACCAATGCAATATGTCAGTCGCTGGCAGCTTTAGATAACGTCAATAGTACTCCCGGAGGCCAGGGTTATGACGGCCTTCTTCCACTCGGCGGTCTTGCCTTCCCGGTGCCGGTAGCTACGGCGTCGTGCTTTGCCCGCAACTGTCATGGTATTGACCTTGAGCACGCGCACATTGAATATGGTCTCGATAGCGCGCTTGATGTCAATCTTAGTCGCGTCCGGATGCACCTTGAAGGTGTACTTGTTGTTGATTTCCGACTCGCGCATGCTCTTTTCGGTGATGATCGGTGCGATGATGAGCTTGCGATAGCGTTCGACTTCGGCGTTTCTGCCGGTGAGCATCTTGCTATTCCTCTCCGACGAGCGCGGCCAGCGGGGCCAGCGCGGCCTGAGTAAAGATAATCTCATCGGCCCACAGCACGTCACGGGTGTTGAGATGGGGTGACTGGCGCAAGTGCAGGTTGGGTACGTTGCGGCAGCTCTTGAGAATGTTCTCATCGGCCATCTCGTCGGGCGAGAGCATTAGCAGAACTCGATCTGCATCAATTCTGAGCGCATCGAGCATGGCGACGATGGTCTTGGTTCGCGGCTGGTCCATTTCCACACCCTCGATGACGGTGATGCCGCCACGGCGTGCGGCCTCAGAGAGCGCGCAGAAAAGGGCCTTGCGACGCATCCGCTTGGGCATCTTCTTATTGCCGGCGCGCGGCTTAGGCGCATGAGCTTTCCCGCCGCCGACGAACAGAGGCGCGCCGCGGTCGCGGTGGCGTGCCCTGCCCAGGCCCTTCTGGCGCCAGATCTTGGCCCCGGAAGTGACCACTTCGCTGCGCCGCTTCTTGCTGCCGGCGTGACGCTTCCGGCGGCTATCAGCAGTTGTCACTGCCTGGTGAACCAGCGCCTCATGCATGGCAACCCCGAATATCTCGTCGCTGACCTCTACCTGACCGACCTTTTCACCCGCCAGGTTACAAACTGCCAACTGCGGCATAACACTTCGTTCCTTCCGAACCCGCCTCAATTGCTCTCGATGGCGACTAGTCCCCCGTTGGGGCCGGGAATAGAGCCTTTGATGACTAGCATGTTGTTTTGCGCGTCAACGTCAATGACGGTCAGGTTCCTAACTTTCTGGCGCACGTTGCCCATCTGCCCCGGCATTTTCTGGCCGGGAAAGGTCCTGGCTGCGTCGGTGGCTCCGGCAGACATTGGGGCTCGGTGCACCTTGGAGCCGTGGCTGGCAGGCCCGCCGTGAAAGCCGTGACGCTTTATCACACCGGCGAAACCCTTCCCCTTGGTAATGCCGATGACACTGACCCGCTGGCCCACCTCGAAGTTCTCAACCGTTATCTGGTCGCCTGAGGCGTACTGCTCCTCACCACTGACGCGAAACTCACGCAGATGCTTCTTGGGCGATATATTCTTGACTCCAAAATGGCCCAGCACAGGTCTCTTGACGCGCCCGAGCTTTCTCTCCGCAATGTCCTCAAACCCCACTTGCACCGCTTCGTAGCCATCCGTCTCGACCGTCTTGCGCTGCACAACCACGCACGGACCGGCCTGTACCACCGTCGCTGCCGTGGCGCGGCCATTGTCGTCAAAGATCCGGGTCATTCCGACTTTTCTGCCTAGAATTCCAACTGCCATACTTCTTCACACCTATCTGGCTGCATCCCGCCGTAGCCTGACGGCCGACAGCGGGCGTGACTTAGCCACTGGAAGTCTTGATGGCGATGTCCACTCCGCCGGGGAGGTCAAGCTTCATCAGTGCATCAACAGTACGCTGGGTCGAATCGATAATGTCAATCAGCCGCTTATGGATGCGCATTTCAAAATGCTCGACGGTGCGGGCGCTGCGGCCCAGCGCTGTGGGCTTGACCACGCAGTGGACGTTCCTCTCCGTCGGCAGGGGGATCGGCCCGGCTATGCGGGCACCGCTGCGTTCGGCGGTCTCGACGATCTTTTGCACTGAACGGTCCAGTATCTCGTGGTCAAAGGCCTTTAGTCTGATGCGAATGCTGCTCATCCCTGCCATGTTCTTACGCTCTCCTTCATTGGTCAGGAGCACCGCCTCAGTGGCATCTGACCAGCCGGCGGCTCGCTGCCTACTCTATTACTTTGGTTACTACGCCGGCGCCGACGGTGTGGCCGCCCTCACGAATCGCAAACCGCAACTCCTGCTCCATCGCGATCGGATGGATCAGCTCTGCCTCCAG
>JALGTY010000479.1 GCA_029821145.1 Candidatus Zipacnadia bacterium | reverse complement strand
AACCCCGGCACCATAGAACAGCTCGGCATTCCGGCCGACAAGGTGCGGAAAATCCTGTCCAGTTTCCACGGTGACGCGATTGAGCTATACCGCCAACTCGAGGGCGGCAGGGGCGTCATTGTGTTCGCGCGCGCACGAGACACCCAGCGGACCCTGTACAAGGTCACGCCCTACGGTGTGGAGAATGGCACCGAAGCCGAGTTGCGCCAATACCAGTCCTACTGAGGCTGACCGCGGGCCGAGTGTGATAACCAAGCTAGAAAGACGGAAGCCGATAAGGGGCTTCCGTCTCTTTTCTTGCCTGGCCCCGTGTGCCGAGTGAAGAGGCTACTCCAGCCGCGCGAGTTCCTGTTCAGTCCAGGCCGGCTTGTAGGTCCAGCTCAGCAGCCGGGTATCGCGCTGGATCCATTGCAGGTCGAGATCGGGCCGGTGCAGCCAGCCCTTCACGCGGCTCGTCATTGTGTCCGTAAGCTCGTCACCAACTGCAGGATATGGCATTTCGGCTGCCACGCTCAAGCTCTCCTGCGCGTCCGCTTGCCGCAGCAATATGGCACGGGCCAGAGCCACGAAATAATCGGCGATATAAACCGGCCCAGTGGTAGTATTCACCAGCTCAGGCAGCTTGCGCGTTGCTTGCAGCACTGTCGCCACCACTGGCGCGGCGGTAAGTACTGCGTCATAACTGAACTCGGAAGCACTGGCTTGTGTGGGCAGGTTTTCCGGCCCCATCAAATCTTGCCGCACCAGGAAGTCAACATCCGGGTTGGCGGCGTATTGCACCATCATGCCAAGGATTTCAGCGGCGGTGAAACTGTCAGTGAAGATGACCTGCTGCTGGTCGGCGATACGCTGGCAGATTTCAAGGAATTGCTGAGGTGTGCAGCCGGCTTTCTGAACGGCGAAAAGCTCGACTAGCTCCGAAGTGCCGATGATCTCAATCCGCTCTTCGGAGGCAATCCACTGCAAGTACGCCCGCATGTTCTTGCGTGCGGTCTGTTCCTGTTCAGGGGTGATCGCCGGCGGGGCCTGCCACTGCTCCGGGACCGTAATGCGGCCGGCGGAGAAATTAACATCGTCCCAGAACTCGTGATGCACCACGCGAGTGGGATGGCAGCAGAAAGGTGCCACGTAGGGTGCGCCGGCGGCAATGCGCTGTTGCAGATTATCCCGGTAGCGGACGAAGGCAGCCTCGAACTGCTCATCGTTGTGATAGTGCGGGTCCAGGCCACCGAAGTAGTCGGCGATATTAAGCCCACCTGCGAACCAGCAGGGCCGGCTCTTGTCCTGGCCGTAGATCGGACTGTAAATGAGGGCATGGCCGCGACGGGCCAGCATCACGGCCAGCGCCGGCGACCAACTGCTGCCGGTCAGGCCCCAGTGGTTAATCGGCTTGCCCATGATGCGCTCGGCTTCTTCCCAGCCCGGCCGCTCCCATCCGTAGAGCATTTCAGCCCCGGCCTGTGCGGGAAGAGCCTCGCTTATCTCGCTGATAGTCGGGTGAAATGAGTGCCGGGAGCTGTGAAAGGCCAGATCATGCCGCTTGACGGCCTCAATGACCTCGCGCAGGCCCAGCCGCTCCCAGGCCCTCACCTTCTCCGCCACCAAGAAGCAGCTTGCCTTCAGGTCGGCCTTAGTGATCTCCTCGGTAATCCACTGCGCCGCCAGATGGCTGCGCATGGTGATGGGGTCCTCGATGTCCAGACAAAGCATTGCCGGGATCTTGGCCATGTCTTTTCGCTCCTGATTATTGCCGCCCAACCTGTATGACGGCACCGGGGACTGCATCGGCGCTCAGAATCCAATCAGCGCCGTCGCGGGCCACTGAATAGACATTGCTGCGCAATCGGCCACCTCTGGGTGCTGCAGATACGAATTCTGCGTGAGGCTCCTCGGACACCTCCAAGCCACTGATGCGGAAACTCAGTTGGCTGTTGATTACACCAATCGGCCACTGTCCTGTGATCTCGAACTGGACCTTGTGCGGCCCGGCTTCAATAACCTTGACTGACAGCGCCCGCCGCAACAGGACGTAATCTATCACGTCATCGGGTTTGGCGGCCCATAGCCTGGCGTCCGAGATGTCGCGGAGCTTCTCGAACCGCCGCGTGAGGTCCTCCGGCGTAATGCACTTGTGCGACTGCGGCACATTCCACATCACCAGATGCGAGGTCTCATACAGCCACGAACCGACCAGGAAGTCCAGCTCCAGGTTGTCAGTCAGCAGTTCGTCCTTCCAATCGTAGGCGTCGGATATCTTCCCCGATGCAACCATGACATTGCCTATCTTGTAAAGGTCGAAGTCTTCGCGGTTGGGCGCGCCATCTAGGTAAGCGCAGGCCAAATAGTGCTGCTTGACGAGGTCTATTACCGGCTCATAGTTGTGTTTGTCATTGGGGATAGTGAAAATGCGCACCGGACAATCGAGCATGTCCTCCAGGCGGTACTTGCTCCAGACCACCTC
>JALGTY010000478.1 GCA_029821145.1 Candidatus Zipacnadia bacterium | reverse complement strand
CAAATCACGCACTGTCATTTCCCGTAGGCCAGGCTTTCTAGCCTGGCGCGAGGCCAACTGCAAAGGCGTCGGGCTAGAAAGCCCGACCTACGCGTTGATGAATAGTTGGGGCTAAGTTAGCACCAATGGGGGACGGGGGTGAGGGCAACGGTCGCCTCCAGATCTCAGCAACTTGCTTTCAGTCCGGTTGAGAGACTACGTCGCCTCAGTGGTGGCCACTTTGAGGCGTTGCATCCTGGTTATCTGGCAGGGCGTTGACTGGCAAGGTAAAGGCGAAACTGCTGCCTTGACCCAGCTCGCTTTCCACCCAGATGCGTCCCCCGTGCAATTGCACCAGCTCCTTGGTCACAGCCAGCCCCAGGCCGATGCCGGTCCTATCGCCTCCCGGAGTCTCTACCCTGGCAAAGCGGTCAAAAATACGCTCCTGGTCAGCAGGCGCAATCCCGATGCCCTGGTCAATGACTTTGATCACTGCCAGTTCTTGTTCGCGGCTAGCCACCACGCGGATCTGGGTGTCCGGGGGGCTGTACTTGATGGCATTATCCAGCAGGTTATACATTACCTGCTTCAGCCGCCGCTCATTCGCATACACCGGCACGTCATCCGGCGCGACCTCGCAGCATATTGCTATGTGCTTGCTTCGGGCCATCTCGCCCATCAGCTCCACTGCAGCGTCGAGTACACTTTTCAGATGCAAACGCTCCGGCTTCAACTCTAACATTCCCGCCTCGATGCGGGACAGATCCAGAATGTCGTTGACCAGGCTCAAGAGGTGCTCGCCGGCGCGTTTGATGTCGCTCGCGAACCGCCGCTGCTCCTCCGCCTCGTCCTGATATTCGTCGCCAGTCAGCAGGCCTGCCAGGCCGATAATAACGTGCAGCGGGGCCCGCAGTTCATGGCTTAGACTCGCAACCAGAGGGGAGGCCGAGCCGCCAGCCTGCCGCAGTGCTTGGTTGGCCGCTTCGAGTTGTGCGATACGCTTCTGAAGGTCTGCCAGTTCCGCTGGCGGCAACGGGGCGCGTGGGGCGGCGTCTGTTTCCCCTGCCATTGCGGCTTCGTTGTTGCGTCTGCTTCCCCTGCCATTGCGGCTTCGTTGTTGTCGGGCGTCTCAGCCATCATAGACCTGGCCCGCATCATTCATAAGCGCGTGGCTCGGCGTCTGCTTCCCCTGCCATTGCGGCTTCGTTGTTGTCGGGCGTCTCAGCCATCATAGACCTGGCCCGCATCATTCATAAGCGCGTGGCTCGGCCTGAGCTTTGTGTCGTTGGCAAAGCTCAGGTGAGAATGCGTAAGCATTCTCAGCTTCCAGCCCGAGGTCGTTGCGATATTATCATGTCTATGCCGAGTTCGCAAGTTCGCTCCACACCCGGCGGGTGCGAATACGAATTGTCGGTGGGGTACCCAATCCGAATGAGTGGGTCCGGCGTCCCGCCTGTCACGTCACCCCCCCATCCGTAGGGGCGCAATTCATTGCGCCCACTCAGCAGCGACGTGCAGGGCGTGATGAATCACGCCCCTACCAACGCCCAGCCTCTGGTGAGGTACCGACGGTCTTTACACCCACCGGCGCGCGGTATACTAGTTGGGCAAACTCGGTCCCGCCGGGATATCCAGCAGCCGAGTGGGCTGATAGGGCGCATTGCCGGCGATCAGTTGCTCGACCCGGCCACGCAGCCGCTTATCGGGGATATGCAACCGCGCATTCTCACGCGCCTGGTTGAGCCAGAGCTGGCGGGCCTGGTCAATCGTCTCAGCCTGGATGCGCGCTCTTAGCATTTCTCGGATCTCGGAAAACGGTTGCACGCCGGCGGGCCGCTTTTCGATAACCTGCAAGAATGCCCAACCGTCGGGTACTTCGAAGACCTCGCTGATCTGGTCGGGCTGCAATGCGAAGGCCACCTTGCCGACGGCGGGAGCGTAGTCCTTCGCCTCAAAAAACCCCATGTCGCCGCCCTTTTCTGCGGTCACAGAATCCGATGATACGGCCCTGGCGAGGCCGGCGAAGTCGGCGTCCGGCTCCTCGATGACCTCTCTCACGGCTTGTGCGCTGGCCTGGTCCTGAAACAGCATCCAGCGGCCATGCACCTGCGGGCCGTGTTTGAACTGCTCTCTGTGCTGCTCGTAGTAGGTGCGGAGCTGCTCTTCGGAGGTGTCAATCAGGGTGCGCGCCAGTTTGTCCAGCAGCAGCTCGCCCCGCGCGGCCGCCTTGTAATCATCCAGCGTCTGACCCATCGCCTCCAGCCGCCTCAGCAGGTCGTGCCTCGAGGCCATCTGGGCCACTCCGCCCTCGACCTTCGCCGCGATTTCCGCATCAGAGACATCCACGCCCTGCTGTTGGGCCGCGCGCACAATTAGCTTGGTATCAATCATCTGCAGTAGTAGCGGTGCACCGTCGGTTCTCACCAGTCGTTGCTGCAATTCCCGGGCCGTTATTGTCCTCTCGCCGACACGTGCTAGGGGCTTATTTGAAGCTGCATTGCAGCCGACAAAAGCGGCTACTACGCATCCGATAGCGATGATCTTCGATACTCTATGACGGTAGCACAATTCACTAGTCACCTGGTTCGTATTAGTGCTTACTTGCATGAACTTGCATAGTATTCTTTGCGCGTCCCATTTCCTGCCTACCTTGGGCTGTCCAAGCATGATCGCGTGGCACGGCTCTTCTTGCTAGCCTTCCTGGACGACAGGCTTCCTAGCCTGTCGAGGTCTCTCCGAACAGCAACGGCATGGACAGGCAACCTTCGACAAGCTCAGGTCAGGTGGATGCCTGTCCTCCAGGATAAAGTGGATGCCTGTCCTCCAGGATAAAGTATTGGGGACGCGTCGCCACCTGGTGGCTTGTCTGTCCGCTCTTCTAACGCCCCAAGCTGAGCAGTTACCTTTCACTTGTCCCGTGGGTTGGGCTCGTCATCGTACAGGCTGATGTCGAAGCGGCCCACTTCCAGGTGGGCGAAAAGCTCCCGCAGGATATCGTGGTGCCAGAAAAAGCCGGGCACCTCGTCCCGGTATTCTAACACAATCCGGTCGCTGCGTTTAGTAATGCGCCCGCGAAAAGCCGGCTCCGGCACGTGCACCGGCCGCAGGATTATCGGCAGCCCCAGCTGCTTTTCCAGTTCCTCAACTCGTTTCCGAAGCCAGTCCATGGCTTACACATCCACTTTGCCGACAAGCTCCGTGTCATCATCACAATAGGCCGGGCTGGAGACACACAAGAAACGCAGCGGCTGGCCCGGCAGGGCTGCGACCCAGTGCTCCTGGCCGGGCCGGATGAGATGCACGCTTCCCGGCTCCATGGGCTGCAGCTCAGTGTCCAGGTAAAGCTGCCCATCGCCGGAGATGGTGTAGTAGATCTCCTCGGAGCTATGATGGACGTGCGCGTAGGTGCGGCTCCCCGGCGCGACGGTGGCCTCGGCCAGGCTCAGGCCGTTTACCGGGTCATGGCGCGGATGCACCAACTCGTTTATCATTGACCCGTCAAGT
This sequence comes from Candidatus Zipacnadia bacterium, assembly GCA_029821145.1. Lineage (GTDB taxonomy): Bacteria > Armatimonadota > Zipacnadia > Zipacnadales > UBA11051 > UBA11051. Next base: position 1,767 of record JALGTY010000478.1, on the reverse strand, counting down.
GTCCGGTACTGTCGCTTGCCACTCATTGTTTTCCTTGTTACGCCAGAGCCTTGGCCGACTGCAGGCAGCCAAGTATCGCCGCAGGCCCGGCCGCGTATGCCTCCAGCCGGCGATCCTCAGGCGATATCCACTCAGTGACTCCATGCTCGTCGAACTCAGCGGCGGCCTCGGCCAGCAGCGTCCTGGCGATCTCCTCGTCCACCAGTGCTATCGTCTGTGCCACCCAGCCGACCGGCAAGGCCCAGTAGCCGCCGTTCTGATATGTTCCCGGTTCGATGTCAGCAAGCAGCCGCTGCCAGTTTTCGCTGTTCAGCAGATGCCGCACAAACCCGTGATAGACGAACTCGCTATAGAAATCAATGAAGAACTGCGCGATATTACGCGCCTCTTTCTTCGAAGCTAGCCGTATGACAGCGGCATAAGCATTGCCCCAGATATCTATCTGCTTGCAGTCCTCGCTGGCGGCGATGAAAAGGCCATATTCGTCGTCCACAAACTGCTGCAGGTTCGAGCCAATGGCCGCCACGCGCTCGTGCCAGTAGTGCGCGTCCTCGTGGTACTCGTACTCGGCGCAAGTCGCCCCCAGCCTCCGGCAAGCCTCCCAGTATAGCATGGATGAGAAGAAGACCTTGCCCGTCTTGGCGATGCAGTCAGTGAAGCCGTATCCTGAATGCGGCGAGTTCGGATCAACGAAGACCAACGACTCCCGCGACAGAGGTATGGCATCCATCGCAGCCATGAGCTTATCCATGCGCTGCGAAAGCGCCTGATGGTCGCCGCTGAGTTTGACGTAAGCGCACAGCAGCTTGGCCAGAAACTGGGGATTGTCTGTCGGCGGGCCGGGGCCCAGCGGCCCTTCTTCGGGCCCGGCGCAATAGACCGGATGCCCGTCGGTATAGACTCGATCTGGTATCGTGCCGTCCTCGCGCTGTCCGGCCAGCAGATAATCTATGCACCCCAGAATCTCTTCGCTCGGAATAAACTGGCCTGCGCCCTCGACCATGTAGCAGAAGTCCCGGGTCCACAGCGCCGGATAGTTACCTGAACCGTCCGGGAAGTAAAGCGGTGTGCCATCATCGGCCAGGTTGCGCACCGCCTGCAGGCTTTCGCGGGCGTGGCGTTCAAAGGTGGCGTAAAGCTGTGGCGATACGCGAACCGGGGGCAAATGGCTCTTCATCAGTAATGGTCCTCGTGACGACAATATACAAGAGCCGCGTAGCGCGGCCTGAGCTTTGCGCCTTCGGCAAAGCTCAGGTGAGAATGCATGCACATTCTCAGCTTCCAGCCCGCGAATGCCTCTCACGGGTGGGCGCCACCGACAAGTGCGCTCAGGTCGGGAAGATCGTGCTCGGCGAAGTACTGCTGCAGGCCCTCTACGATCTCCACGCTTGCGGTCGGATTGACGAAGGTGGCGGTCCCGACGGCAACTGCCGAGGCGCCGGCCATGATGAATTCCAGCGCGTCCCGGGTGGTCATGATACCGCCCATCCCGATAATCGGCACATCCACCTGCTCATAGACCTGCCATACACATCTTAGCGCCACCGGTTTTATCGCCGGGCCGGAAAGCCCGCCGGTGACATTGCCCAACAGTGGCCGCCGCCGCTCGACATCTATGCTCATCCCCAGCAGCGTGTTGATAACGCTCAGTGCATCGCTGCCCGCGTCAACTGCTGCGACGGCGATTTGTGTAATGTCGGTCACATTCGGCGAAAGCTTGGTGATGAGCGGCAGGTCCGTGGCCGCACGCACCTTGCCCACCAGCTC
>JALGTY010000066.1 GCA_029821145.1 Candidatus Zipacnadia bacterium | reverse complement strand
AATATTCACCTTTGGTGCGTCTCCTTAGTTCGTCTCGTTACTCTCTCAGTAGTGGGACACATCTGTGTCTATCGCTCGGTTGACAGTATGGCAACAGGCCCTGGTGGGCGCGGATTTCATTCACCGTCCAAGCGCCGATGTCGCTATAAATCCTGGCCACCTCCGCCTCCTGCAGCTCCTCGGTCAGGTCCATCTCCCGGAACCTGAACTGCCAGTCGGAAATCCCGACCTCGTTGCGGATCATAGAGTTGACCTTGTACTCCACCCGCCGCTGCTCGGGCCGCACTACCTGCTCCCTGAAGGTCTTGTCCTGGTCCTTGGCGTTGGCGCGGTTGGAATCTTCTATGATCGTGACCTTCGCAGGCGGCACGCGGTGTACCATCAGCACTGTGTCGCGGTTCTGCCGCTGATACTCAGTGAAGCCGGCATCTTCGTTGGTATTCACCGTCAGCGGCTCGATTCGCACCTTCGCATCGGTGCCCGGAGCTTCCAGGACCAGGGTCTTGTGCGCCTGGCCTTTGATTTCGCTTTCCATGTAGTGCTGAATCTGATTGAGGAGGCCCTCGGAAAGCTGCGCGCCTTCGACGATGATCGCCAGGCGCGGGACGGCATTGTGCTCGAAGAAATCGAGGTTGTACTCGCAGGCGGCCCTGTCGCCCAGCATCGCCGAAAGCGCGGGGATGATGTCCGGCACGCCGTAGTAGCTGGACTGTGGAGTGTACTTGTAGAAATGCAAAATCTCGTTCTGCACCAGCCCGCTTTGCTCGTCAATGCGCTCCTCTGATCCGAGAGCGCGGAAGTGACGCTTGCGGCCCTCGCGGATCTGGACATAGCCGTCATGGTCGGCCCGCACGCGAATAGTCACTGCCGGTACGTGATAGAAGCCGTCTATCTCACCCCGACTGTTGCGGGTGATCTCAAGATAGCCGTTACCCAGACATTCCACATCGGTCCATACCGCGCGCGCGATCTCAGTAAAGGTCATGTCCGGATTGCAGTTGGCAAACAGATGCTCCACAAGCTGCAGGTTGTCTTCCGAGGCCTGAGTTTCATCGCCCACGGGCACAAATCGGTAGCCGAGGCCAACGATATTGGTGACCTTTGCGTCAACGCAGGCTTTGTGGGGCGCATTCGTCTCGTAGAGAGAGGCCAGGGCTTCGAGGTTGTAAGGCGGCTCGATGACTTCTCCTGAGGCGTAGGCCTGCTTCCAGGCGGCTTCGGCAAGCTGCTGGGACTTTCCGGGCTCCACGCCCGCCATAGCCTTCGCGATGGTGGGTACATTTGTCGAGCCGATAATATGAGCCTTCATCAGGACTTCTTGCATTTGGCAATCCTCCTGCGGGCGCAGCTTCAGCGGGCATGAGAGCCATCGCCGCTACGTTTGCGGACTGAATGAGGTTGACTAAAGGGAGCGAAGAGCAGTAGATTCTACTGAACAGATAAACCGGCCGCTTGCTTCAGCAGCGTGGCGGGAAAGGAAAATTAGCATGGAAAAACCGCGCTTTTGGGTAGCCGTGACTGCCACACTGGTACTTTCGGCCCTGGCGGGTTCGGCGCTCGCCCAGGATCTGCAGGCGATGCTGCAACAGGCAGAGCAACTCGTGGATCAGAAGCAGTACGACCAGGCCATCACAGCCTATGAGAAGATCATCGCCGACCAGCCCGACTCTGCCGAGGCCTATGACGGCCGCGGCACCGCCTACCGTATGAAGGGCGAGTTTGACAAGGCGCTGGCCGACTTCGAAAGAGCGCTGGAACTTAAGCCGGACCTGGCCTCAGCCTGGCGGGGTGTCGGTATCGTCCACGGAGAAGAAGGCGACTACGATGTTGCCATCGAGTACTTCGAGAAGGCCGTGCAGTTAGACCCCCACTACGCGGCGGCTTACAACAGCCTGGGCGCGGCGTATCTGTACAAAGGGCAGCACGAACGGGCGATGCAGTATCTTAACCGCGCCATCGATCTCGACCCGGAGTACACCGACGCCTATACCGCCCGCGGTGCGGCATATAGCTTCAAGGGCGATTACGAGCGGGCCCTTGCCGACTTCAGCAAGGCGATTGAGCTAGATTCCACGGACCCCCAGCCTCTGGCGAATCGCGGTGGCGTCTATGTGAGTGCCGGCCAACTCGACCGTGCCCTTGCCGATCTCGACAAGGCCATTGCACTCGACCCGAACTTCGACATAGCCTACATGAATCGCGGTGGCGCATATCTGGAAAAGGGCGAGCCGGGCAAGGCACTCTCTGATCTCGACAAGGCAATAGAACTGGATCCGCACAACCCGCAGGCGCTGTTCAACCGGGCGCTGGCCTACGAGCAGCTAGAGCAATTTGCTGAGGCGATCAGTGACTACGCGAAGGTCATCGAACTGGTGCCGGAGGCGGTCGGGGCCTACTACAACCGCGCAGTGGTCTGCCGCAAGCTGGCAATCGCCGACTGCAACAAGGTTATCGAACTGGCTCCGGACAGCGACGCCGCCAAGCAGGTCAAGGACCTTCTGAAGCAGTTGGGTGAAGAGGCAGGTTAGAGCTCTGCCCTAAAGTACATGCCCGCGCAGTACGCTGGTGCTGGTGGATAGCAATGCTTCGGAGACGGCACCCGCGACGGCGTCGGTGACATCCTTGGACCCGCCACGGGGGTGGTCCACCTTCTGCTCGCGGATGATCTCCAGTTGCGCGGCCTCCTCAAAAAACGGCGGATACCGGTAAAGCGTAAGCCGGCCCTGTTGAGCCAGCTCATTGAGCATCTGATACCGCGACATGTCCCGGTCCACCGAGACCGTCTTCACCGCAAAGCCGTGGCGGCGCAGAATCTGCTGGCTGTCGGCGCTCTGGAAGCCATCATAGCTGACGCCGGCGATGTTGAAGCCGCGCTCGCGCAGAGCGATGATGAACTCCCGGACCTGGGCCAGGTCCACCTCGCCGCCCGGCGGCGGCGCGAAACGGGTCATGAGCTCTACGGTGACAGTAGTGGCAGGCTCGGAGGCCGCCCCACGGGACAAGGTGGAGGCAGCTTCGCTGGGCAGGCGAGACGCCCGTCCTACCGCGTTCTCTCGATTAGGATGGCTCTCCGCCGTGTCGCTTGTGTAAGCATCGCCGTCAGGCGGGCGCACGCCATGCGCCCCTACATGATAGGTGTCTGCCACTGCCATCGCTATGCCGCATGCGTCGTGGCGCAGGCCCAGGTCCACGTGCAGGTAGCGCGGGCGCGCGTCACCTTCGTTACGGAACCAGTCGGCGAGCTGCAGGTGCTCATCAATCACAGGGTGCCTGCTGTCTGTACAGGCACTGTAGAGCGGGTCCATGTCCACAAACAGCGCATGATACGCTCCCTGAGGAAGTGCGGCCAGGTCGCGCATGGCCCGGTTGGGATCGCGCTGAAACTCCTCGTAGTACTCGGTCGGGACGTGGAGGCCCTTGTGCTCGAAGGTCTGGCCGCAAAAGCGATCAGGCGGCTTGACTTCCCACACGGCCCGGCGAGATGCGAATATCCTGGGGTTGGTTTCGGCTTCCTTAAGCTTGCCCTCGATGAAGTCGCTGGTGTGTTTCGGCGAGGAGACCATCAAGAGGAGGCCTTGGCTGCCAAAGCGCGACTTGATGCGGCGCTGCAGGGATGTGTAGATGTCATCGGCACTCTGGCGGCGGCCGTCCTGGGTCTCCATCAGCCACGCCGCTTCGTCTATGACCCCGGTCAGGACATTGTAGCCCAGCACGTAGGTGTCTGTAGAGTTGCCGGCGGCTATTAGCACGTTCTTGTTGAACTCCAGCGCGTCCTGCCGCTGCCTCTGGAGCTTGCAGTTCTGCTGGAACCACGGAGAGCGTTTCACCAACCCGTAGATGTCTGAGAATATGACGCTACGGACCTGGCGAGAGCTGGGCCCCATAATGACCAGCGCTATCTGGGTACCGGGGGAGAGGCGGAAATGGCGCTGTGGATCGCGCATGCACAATACCTGGTAGGTCATGTAGAGGATTGCGAGGCTGGCCAGGTACGATTTGCCGGAGCCGATCCCCCAGCACAGCACGACCTCGTCGTAGGCGCCTGAGGAATCTTCCGGGGTTATCCCGAATATCTGCTGCAAGGTACTGAGAACCTCAGGATAAACATCATCAGCCAGGTCGAGGTACACCGGGCTTTGGACGAACTCGGCGATATCAGCGGGCGGCTGGCTATATTCGGCCAGCAGGTCGGCCCAGTTACGATCCAGCCTCGCCAACCTCCTCGAGGTCAGTTCCAGTTGCCGCTGCAGTCTGGCGTATCGCTTTTTTGATTTCTTGTCGGTCTTTTGCCTGCTCAAGTCTGCTGATAATCTCCTCTAATTGCAGCTCACCAGTAGGCCCCGAGGGTGACTCCTCAGCCTCCTCCTGGTGTTGTGATTTCACCTCTGCCAGCATTTGCATCAGTTTGAGGTACTTGTCCACCAGATCTACGTCATTCTTGTCCTGCCAGTCGCTCCTGATGAGGCGCTCTTCGATGCGTTGAGCCATCTTGTTGATGCGGTCGTAGATATCGCAGTTGAACAGCCCGTAAAGTCGCTGGGGGAGGCCGCGCTGTGCCACCTGCTGGATGCGATGTGGCGCGCGCTGCTTACAGATCTGCAACCGGCGGTCGGTGAGCGCAATGCCCTGCTCCTGCAGCAGCTTTCGCGCTTGCTGTATGGTCTGCGTGGCAGCCAAGGCGGCATAGATATATGCCTTGTCAAGCCAGTCTGTTTCACTCTTGGGCAATAATACGCACCTCCGTTGGCAGTGTCTGCGGGCGCATGCCATGCGTCCTACATATATAGTGCCGAGGCGGCCGGGAAGCCGCTTTTCTTGAAAAAGTATCTCCCCAAGGCTGCTGTCAGGTGGTAGAATAGATGCACTATGGAAGACAAGGAGACACCCGAGGACGAAATACTGAATATCGAGCTTGATGACCTTGACGAAGATGACGAGGCGGGCATCCCTCCGGTCGGACCACCTGGTGGCGATGACGATACCCTCGTGATCGAAGTTGAGGATCTGGATGAGGAACCTCAGCCGCCGCCAGGCGCTGGATATCCACCGGTCGCACCGGCCGGGGCCTATCCTGCCGTCCAGCCGGGCGACGGCTACGACCTGTACGCCAAGGCGAAAAAGAGCCCCGTGGCGGCGCTAGTCGGGAACCTGATGCTGCAGATGTTCATCGCCGGCCTGATCGGTGGTGCGCTGTCGGGCCTCATCAATGAGTTGTGGTACAACAGAGCCGATGCGACCATGGGAACGTACACAGTCGTCATGCTATTTACTGCCGTGGCGGGGGGACTGATCGGAGCCGCGCTGGGCGCTGCTGAAGGCCTGCTCACCGGTGTGTACGGAAAAATGGCTAAAGAGGCGGGACTGGGCCTGCTTATCGGTGCGGGTGGCGGGCTCGTCGCCGGCTTCGTCGCGCAGTTTGCCTTCGCTCTTATTGCGCCCGATCTGAGTCGGCTGACAGTCAGACTGATCCTCGGCCGCACTATTGGCTGGGCGTTGGCCGGAATGGGTATCGGGCTGGCCCAGGGCGCTCGCTACCTCAACTTCAACCGCATTCTCAATGGCCTCATCGGTGGCGCGGTGGGCGGCTTTGTCGGAGGGCTGTTGTTTGACCCCATTAGCATCGTCACCGGCGGGGGCGCTGTCAGCCGTATTATCGGCCTCTCTGTCATCGGCGCGGTCATCGGTGCGGCTATCGGCCTGCTCGAAGAGGTGCGCAAAGAGGCCTGGTTCACCATCGTCGAGGGCCCGCTGACCGGCAAGGAGTTTATCCTCTACAAGCAGAGCACCAGCATCGGCTCTGCCGGCTATTGCGATATTCCGCTGCTCAAGGACCCCAACGTCGCGCCGGAACATGCGCAGATCCAGCAGTCGGGGAATGCCTTTGTGCTGGTCAGTCTTGTCGGGGCGGAGGCGGTGCTTGTCAACGGGCAGCCGACTGCTCGCCATTCACTCAACAGCGGGGATCTCGTTCACATCGGCTCAACGCCGTTCTTCTACCAGGACCGGGCAGTGCAGTAACACTGTTGTAGGGGCGCATGGCCGTGGGGCAGGCTTCCAGCCTGCCATCGAACAGATCCAGCCTAGACGGCGGCAGGCTGGAAGCCTGCCCCACGGAAGTATTTGTGTGTCACTGCGGAAGTATTTGTGTGTCACTAACAGCCGACAGGCCAGACGCCTATCGTACCGTCTTCAGTTGGTTTGACACAGTCTAGAGCGACAAGGTGAGTAGTTGGCGCATTCATATGATAGTTAACATAAGATGCCTTATAAGAATATCAGTCCAGGTACCCCGCTGATATACCGTTGCTACTGTAACACCCTTCTTCGACCTCCGGACAGTCCGATATCAGAACCGGGCGCAACTGCCAGTACTCCCGGCACATCTGCGCGATGGCACGCCGCGCCTCCCGACGCGCTGCCCTCCGGATGAACGATACCTTTCCCACAGCCCGGCCGAGAGTCTCGCGACGTTCCCAGAGCACCATGAGTACCTGCTGCTCCACATCCCCGATCTCACAGCCTAGCCCGGGCGACACCTCGAGGTAAACCTTCCTGGCCTCAGCGCGAATCAAGTTCTCATACTTCTCGACGAGAGACAGTCGCATGTTTTTTCTCTCCCACTAGTATATACAGCAGGTGAGTCATACATTTTTTTCATCTTTTTTTGCCGGTGCGCAAAATTTCCAGAATTTTTGCAGGTAGCCGCCGTTCCATCCGCCAAACTGTGGCAGCGCTACGATTCAGAATCCGAGCAACATGCCCTATCCCAAACTGCTGCCAGGAGCGCAAATAGAACAGAAGCTGGTACGGTAATTCTAGTCGCCTCACAGCCAACTCGAGATCCCACTTCGTGCTTAAGAGGTTGAAGTTCGTGGGATAGGTGCGCACACCGCGCCCTGAACGCACCTCCGTCAGCCAGTTAGATCCTACAAAGTCGCACAGGTGGCATAGCTCCTTGTATCCATCCAGGCAGGTTTCGACTACTTGGCGATTCCAGTACGTGGATTGCATACCGTGCATAATGACCTCCAATCGAACGAATGTTCCTAATGGCATATTATAGCCGTACACAACAAAATCAGTCTTGCAGCTATCTTGAAGCTGGCTGTCATTTGGCGAGGCGCTGGATCCCGATGCGCCAGGGAATATGAATTGAGCAAGCCAGTCCGGCGGAATAGAGAACTAGTGTGGTGAGACACGAAAAAAGCCGAAGCTTGAGGCTTTCACCTCGCTTCGGCCTGTGGGTCTTGCCCAGGTGCCGGTGAGCTGTCTTGTCTATGAGCGGTCCCGAGGGCGCTATTTGGGGAATAGGACGCGCTGCACAGAAATCCGGGCGATCTTGTCGTCGCCGCGCATTGTAACTGTGATCTTGCCCCCGACCTTACGAATTCCACGGACTATGCGAATGAGCTCACGCTCCTCGTCAGAGAGTCTATCTGACGGCTGGCATCTACTCATCTTTGTAGCGGTCCGGTCTGCAACTCCCATACGACGCATCTCCTCTACACTGCCGGCGGTGCTGCTCGGGTTTGGGATCCGATCTGTTGCCCTTCACCCAGGAGGGAAAGTGAGCGAAGACGTCAGGCTCATCGTCGCGCAGGCGACGTTTTGGGTCTTCGAGGGTACTTGTAGAGATTGTCGGTAGGTCAGAAAGGGCGCCCTGCGGCCATTCGTAGGGGCGTGATTTATCACGCCCTGCTCTGGCCGCTGATGAGCGGGCGCACGCCGTGCGCCCCTACGTAATTGGGCGCAATGAATTGCGCCCCTACAACACCACCTTTGCCTCCTACTCGCACGAGAGGCGAAACGTCCTAGCGACAATTCGCACACGCACCTCTCTTCGAGCACCCGCCGACGGGCGTCGCGAAAGCTTCGGGGCAATGGCTGAACTGAACGAATAGAGGGTAGTGGGCCGGCAACCGTGACGGACAAGCTGGTCGGTGCGAGAGATCCGTGGGTCGAGTCTATTGCTCTGGCGTAAAGAACTCAATCGTCTCCGGGGCGTGGCAGCGGAGAAGCGTCTCGACCTCCTGAAATATGCGGTCCCGGAGGCGCTGGTAGCGCATGGCGGCGGCTTCCTCAGAAATATGCAGATGGGCGGCTATTTGTGCAAAGGGAATCCTGTAATAGAAGCGGCTACAAAAAAGCCTTACCAGCGGTGGGTCAAGTTGCGCGAGAACTTGGTGGAGGGCCTCATGCACCTGAGCTGCGCGGCTCAGTTGCTCAACGTGCAAGACTGCCGTCACAGGATCGCCATCTACAGCCGCTGGCTCCTGCCCGTCAGTGATCAAGTCCCCGAGGGAAATAGCTTGCGGACGTTGCCTGTTCTTGTTGGCAATATCAATATTGAGGTTCTGGAGTATGCGATTAATCCAGGCCTTGACGCCAGCGTGAGTGCGGATACGCACCTGGCTAACACAGCGATAAGCCTTTTCGAAACATGCCAGGATTTGGTCTTCTTCTTCGGGGGTGAGGTTGGCGTTTTCCAACCGTGATGCAAGCTCTTCACTGACAATGTCGCGCAGCGTCATCTCCATCACACGATCCACGGCGGGGGGCCTCCTATTATTTTGTATTATAATAGACGCCGTAAGCCCATAAAGCTAACGCGCCGCCAGACAATCAGCCGCCGCCCCGTGGGTCGGTTCACCGCATATCAGAGGAGAGTTTCCTGAGGCGCCCAGGCCTTCGTCGCATCCGACTGTCGGCAGGTGCCCCCAATCTGCTGACAGGCCAAATAGGCCACTATCTGCAGCGCTACGCACAGGCCGGCCTGTCTGGATACTTGCTCGTCCAGACCGGCCGCGAGATGCCTCTGTTTTGTCAAGTTGTACGCCTTGTAACTCCATTGCCTGATCTGATCGTCCGTTGCTGAGTTCGCTGCTTGTGCGGCGATCTCCTCTAGTACCAAGTCACAGCACTCTTCCTTAAGATCGAATGCTGCGGTTTGCCGTGCCCGGGAGGCCGGCATATTGATCTCCCCTTTATCCTTTCTGTATTGGACTCTGCTACGCATATTGCTTCTCCCCATGTCTTACTGTGAACCCTGCTGCGTCTCGAAAGATTGTTCTATTCCCTGTTCATATAGACACCCCTGAAGATAGAAGCCAACGCACTATCTCAAGATTTCTAAAGTTAAGCTCAAGATATCTTGAGCTTTCCGCCGTCCGCATCTCCCGTGGATTTGCTGCAGGGTAAGTACCGACCTGGCAGCGTTCGGGCGGCCTAAGCCGAATTATTCACCACCCCGTAGGTCGGGCTTTCTACTGTACTTATGCAATTTCCGGTGGGTGATGAGCCCTTGTTCGTAATAGGCAATGCTGGCGTGACAAGTATTGGGCCGGATGGGGACCCCACCCACGCCTTCTGGCGTGGGTTGCCCCCATTCGGCCCCTCCTGACGGCAAAGGCTACTTGCTACTGCCGTTGTCTTTCGGAGGGGCCGAATAGGGTGGATTTTGCGAAAGCAAAATCCGGGTTCCCTATCCGGCCCAAGGCCTGTCACACCGCCGCCTACGACCACACATGCGCGGGTCACAGGACCTTCAGCACCTCGCCGTGCTCGTCGCGCTCCCTACGACCACACATGCGCGGGTCACAGACCAGAGATTTGCATAACTACTGTAGAAAGCGAGACGCCTGTCCTACTAATACGCCGGCAGGCTGGAAAGCCCGCCCCACGGAAATATTTGTGTGTCACTAACAGCGGACAAGCAAGACGCCTGTCCTACCAACGACAAAAACAGCGCGGGCGCACGCCGTGCCAGGCAGGATTCTCGGGGCGTTGGGTAGAATTCATAGACAAACATTGTAGATGTGAAAGGAACATCGAGAAATGCAGCCGTGGAGCTTTGCGCATATCACCGATATTCACGTCGGCTCGCCGAAATCGTTCCGCTTCAAGCCCTCGTGTAACGAGAACTGGCACACGGCGCGAGAGCAGATCATCGAAATCAACCCGGACCTGCTGCTCGTCGGCGGTGATGTCGCGCGAGACGGCAGCCTCCACCGCTACGAGCTGGCGGCTGTCAAGCAGGACCTCGACGCCCTGCCCCTCCCCTACCATGTGGTGCCCGGCAACATGGATACCGGCAACAAGCACACCGATGTGCAGGGGGCCAACCATGACCGCGACGACCTCGCGCTGAACCTGACTTCGGATAATATCAAGCACTGGGAATCCGTGTTCGGGCCCTCGCAGTGGACGTTCGTGCACAATAACGTGCGCTTCTCGGGCTTCTGCGACATGACCCTGGGCTCGGGCCTGCCCGAAGAGGAGCCGCTGTGGGAATGGCTGGAATCTCTAACCGATCAGCCTCGATCTCAGTACCATGTCTGGATGATGCACTCGGCGCTTTTCGTGGACGACCTGCATGAGGCCAACTGGGACATCACCGACCCGGAAGGCTACCATAACTGGTATTTCGCCATTGACGAGCCGCACCGCAGCCGCCTGATGCAGGTGTTCAAGGCCACCGGCGCGAATTTGGTTCTCAGCGGCCATGTCCACTGCCGCAAGACGCACTTTGCCGAGGGCATCCGCTTTGACATCGGCCCTTCGACTGCATTTCCGCAGTGGGGCGACCGCTGGCCGGATGGTGATGACACGCTGGGCTTCCTGAAGTATGATGTAAGCGATGACGGGATCGAATACAACTTCGTGCCCTTGGAGAAGGTCTCAGAACGTGATGACGGCTACGGCCCGGGCGGGCATCCTCTCCCCCATCTGCGGGATTACTCGATCGCCTGGGAGCCCGGCGGGGAGCCGACGGTGCGTGGATAGCTGCGACAGGGAACGAGGGCTGTCCTATCGTACCTACACCCGTGGGGCAGGCTTCCAGCCTGCCATCGAACAGATCCAGCCTAGACGGCGGCAGGCTGGAAGCCCGCCCCACGGAAGTATTTGTGTGTCACTAACAGCGGACAGGCATCCCTGCCTGTCCAAATCACAATACAGAGGAAGGTGAGTTTGATGAACCCGACGATGCGATTGGTTGTTGTAGCGATGATCTGCTGCAGCCTGCTGGTGGCCGCGGTGCCAGGGGCCTGGTCTGACCAGCCAGCCCAACAGAAACAGGCCGTCAACATGCTCAATGCCCAGCCTCCACGGCCTGCTACCAATGTAGATGACGCCGCACTTGCGGCGCTGGTGCCGCAAGGCTGGGCCATTACGGATAAGCTGCCGTGCCAGCTCGACGGCCAGGGCCCACGCGAACTGGCTATCATCATGTGTGCTGTGGACCCCGCACAAAGCGGCGGCGAATGGTGGGAGCGCTACAACGGCCCCTCCAAGGTGCTTATCCTCAATGAGGAAGCGCCGGCTGCAGGAGCACTGGCGGAGTTCGAATTCCGCGGCTGTGCGCCACCACCTGACACCAACGGTCACCTGCCCGCTGCACTGTTCACCGATGATCTCAACGGTGACGGCATAGTCGAGCTTCTCGTGCGCACCCAGGAATATGCCGGCGGTTCCGGCGGTTGGCATCACACCAACCTCATCAAATGGTACCTCGGCGCTTACAAGCATGCCGGCGAGTTCGGGGCCAAGGAATTGGGCGGGTTATACTTCCTGGACCTACACGGCCAAACCCCGGGCAGAGAAGTCGTGGTAATGCACTTCATCTGGGGTGACGAGGAAGCACACTTTGCACCACACAGATACAGGGCGCACATGTTCGGCTGGGCCAACGGATACTACGTAGTCATCGGCGACCTGAATACCAGCTCAAGATACGACAATCCCGACGACGCCTTCGCCAACCTGCGCCGCTACCTGTGGAAGAAGTGACCGCGCGCACGTAGCAAGGACCCACAAACCGGGCCACTTCGAGACCGGGATGCTCACGAGGCGCGTAAATGAGGCACGACTCCTTGGTGTCTTCCTTCCCCTTGTAATCATGGTGTCCGAAGGAGTGACTATGTCAGTGCCCACAAGAGTCACTGCAACCGATGTAGAAAAGAGCGTTGTGTATCACTCCCCTCAAACGCCCGGCTATACTTGCTGGGTCGGGACGTGGTTGATGCCTGACGGCACGCTCATGGTCTCGTTCCACCAGGCGACAGGCCCCCTTACCAATCGTCCCAGTGCTCCCAGGGACCTCTTGAGAAGAATGTACTGGCCGCCCCAAGGTAATGTCGGCTATGACATGACCGGCACGATCCAGGAGTTCATTCATCTGGCCTCCACGGATGGTGGGCAGACTTGGGAGCAGGTCAGCGCTGAGCCTTATCATTCTCCGATGAATGGGTGTAGCTGTAAGGCCGAGTTGGCGCTGCCAGACGGGACGCTTGTCAGGTTGGTCCAGGGGGACTACCTGCCCTTCTACGATGTGCCGCAAACCGGCTACGTGCAGCGCTCCACTGACCTGGCGCAGACCTGGGGGCCGCCCGAGGTCTATATCCCCCTCGAGGAAATGATGACTTCCCCCGACCGCCTGCGTCGGTTGCGGGACGGCAGGTTGGTCATCGGCGGAGGCTTTGCCAAGCTTGACCCGGACGTCCACACCCGAGCCGATTGGATCGCCATGAACCGTCCCGCCATACTGGTATCTGACGACAGCGGGCACCACTGGGGCGAGCCGGTCTATGCCCTCCCGGAGGAAGAAGGCGTGGACCCGAGCGAGGAGATTGATTTTGCAGAGCTGCCCAATGGCAAACTGCTGTGTGTAATACGCATGGCAAAGCCGGTAGGGCGCTACCAGGCCCTGCTGCGGCCCGAAGGTGACACGTTTGTCATAGAGTCGTCAGGGCTCGCCCCGTTCCCGCACAGTGGACATCCGGAGATGCTCGCGACGCCAGAAGGGATCGTTCTACATCTGGCGACCACCGCCATCTCCTGGACGGCTGACGAAGGCAAGACGTGGACGGACCTGGACATTGGCGGCACCCGCTACTACCCCAGGAGCGTTCAACTGCCGGATGGGCGCATCTTCTGCGTCTATCACCGCGGTAGCGACAACGCGTATGACGGCTCGGTGGACCAGGAGATTCAGGCGATGACCTTTCGCCTGCAGATAGAAGCATGAGTTTGTGCGGCGCAGGTTGTCGCCCTCAAAGCACAGGCCTTGCCGACAGGCGAGACGCCTGTCGTACCAAACGGTATAGCGCGGGGACACGTCATGCGCCCGTACAACCTAGCCTTGCGTGGCTCAGGCTTTCCAGCCTGAGTCGCCTACGCTATTGACTCGGGAACTATTCGGCAACTACTCACCTAACCCCCTTTTGATTCCCCCTTCCCTGGTAGGAAAGGGGGCTAGGGGGATAGGGATATGCGCACAAACGCAGCGGACAGGCGAAACGCCTATCCTACCACAGGAGATTCTCGATGAATAAGCCGCAAATTGTTGAGACGCGCGCCCTCTCCGTCCTTTCCACCGAATTGGCTGATGCGATCCGTTCCATGCGCATGCGTCATGCCATGTTTGAGAACGATTGCTTCCGCACCGTGGACGACCAGGGCCCCCGTAGCATGCCCAGTGAAATCCCGAGGGTGAAAGTGCAGCGTAACCGGGTCTATACCGGCGAGGGCGAGGCGGGCACGTACAATCACCATTCGCAGATCGCCAAGTTCAAAGGGCGCTACTATTTTGCCTGGTCCAACAGCGAAGTGTACGAGGACTATCCCGGCCAGAGCACCATGTTGGCGGTCTCCGATACCGGCGAGGAATGGTCCGAGGCCCACTGCGTGGTACCGGGGGATTTCGACAGCGGCCATCTGCGCTGGACCAGCGGCCTGTACGCCGACGACAACCGCCTCTATCTGTTCGGTGTGGCACATTACGCCACCCTGGACGCCACCGTGCCAGGGATGCGCCGGTTCGAGTGGGGCCGCTCGCGACTGGACCTGCACGTCAGCAGCGACGGCGAGAACTGGGAGGCCTACGAGGGCATCGCCGGAGACAAAACCTTCATCTTCGAGGAGCCGCGTTTCACTCAGGAGGGGCGCTTGATGTGCGGTGGAACCCAGGACGGGCATCCTATGGTGTTGTTCTTCGACCCGGAGGACATGACCGCACCGCCAGAGGTCGTCCGCATGCCCAAGCCCGAAGGCATCGCCGATTTCCCCTATGGCGAGACCAGTTGGTACCAGACGCCTGAGGGCTTGATCGTGATGTGGTTCCGCGATGAGGCACAATCACTGCGGCTTTTCGCAGCCACTAGCGAAGATGAAGGCCGTAGCTGGTCACAGCCCATGCTTACAGACTTTCCCGATTCGATGTCCCGGGTGCGTGCCGGCAACCTGCCCGACGGCCGCTGCTATCTGATCGGCAACGCCTACCCGAAGCTGCTCGACCGCAGCAAGCTGATGATCGCCTTCAGCGATGATGGGATCGTCTTTGACCGCATGTATATCCTGCTCGACGATCCGACGGCCCAACGTGCCTTCGGGCTGCTGAAGGTGCACGGTTACCAGTATCCGGTGACGCTGGCCGAAGCTGGACGCCTGCTGGTCGGCTATTCCGTGAACAAAGAGGACATCGAGTTCGGCGTGCTCAATACTGAGGGGTTGTAGTCAGTCGTCCCGCCGGCAGACACCGAGAGAATTTCGGGCGCATGCCAGATTACGGAGGGTCTTCGAATGTCAGAACTGAAAGTCGCATTTATCGGCACCGGTCGTCTAACCGAAACGCCCGGCGCTATGGGTTACGCGATGGCGCACATGCACGCCGACGGCTACCGGCTGCTGGATGATGTAGAGATGGTTGCCTGCGCTGACATCGTGCCCGAAAATGCTCAGGCCTTCGCCGACAAGTACGAGTTTACCGACATCTACACGGACTATAATGAGATGCTGACCTCGGTCAAGCCCGACGTAGTGAGCATCTCCACCTGGCCGCACCTGCATGCCCAAATGGTCCTGGACTGCGCTGCGGCCGGTGTGCCTGCGGTGCACTGCGAGAAGCCGATGGCCCACACCTTCGGCGCCGCCAAAGCAATGCTGGCGGCGTGTGAAGAATCCGGCACCAGGCTGACCTTCAACCACCAGCGGCGCTACGGCAAGCCCTTCTACATGGCTAAGGAGCTACTGGACGATGGCGCTATAGGCGAGCTGCAAAAAATCGAGTTCGGCACCTCGGACCTGTATGATTACGGCTCACACAGTTGGGATATGGCGAATTACTTCAACGATGAGTGCGACACCAGGTGGGTCCTGTGTGGCCTGGATTACAGCGAGGAGAATGTTGTCTTCGGTGCGCACAATGAAAACCATTCCATTGCTGTCTGGGAGTACGAAAACGGCGTATTCGGCATGGCGGCCGGCGGCGATGCCACGGCTCTTGTCGGGTGCCACCACCGCATGGTCGGCACCGAGGGGATCATCGAAATCGCCCGGAGTAACATGCCGGCGTTGCGGGTGTTGAGAGCCGGGGAAGACTGGAAGGCCATTGATACTGGTGACGAGGGCTGCCACGCCGCCGAGTTCGTGTATCGCTGCATCGCCGATATCGTGGACTGCTTGAGAACCGGGGGCGAAAGCCAGATGAACGCCCGCAATGCTCTCCGCGCTACCGAGCAGATATTTGCGTGCTGGGAGTCGGTGCGGCGGCGCGGGATGGTCACGCTCCCGCTTGATATCGAGGACAACCCGCTGGAGGCAATGATCGAGGCCGGCGACCTCAAACCTGCGGCCCAGAGCTAGCAGCCCCGTTGTAGGGAGCACCCACACCGAAGGTGCGGGTCCCGGCGTGTGCCCCAATTATGTCCGTGGGGCAGGCTTCCAGCCTGCGATTAAGCACATGCAGCCTAAACGGCGGCAGGCTGGAAGCCTGCCCCACGGGAGCATGTGTGAATTGCGTGTAGCTGGCCTCAAAGACCTTCATGCTCTTCGTCTCCACGGCCCCAGCATGACCACTCCGCAGGATCATCTACCAGCCCCGCCTTCACAGGATTAAGCCAGATGTATCGTGCCTTCACCTCGTAATCCTTCTGCCCGCGCACAATATGATCGTAGCTTTCGTCCAGCCATAACCTGCCCGATCTAGCTAGACGCTGGTTAATCTGGTTCGCCGTCCAACTCTTGATGCTGTGCATAATTCCGGACAGCGGCTCGCATGTTCCATTGCGAATCATGGGTTTCAAAATGGCGTGCACATGGTCGGGCATGACCGTATAATCATACAGGTGATATCTGACGCCAGCGAAATGCCGCAGAGCCGCTATGATTGTGCGGGAGATCGCTTCATCCGTCAGGTCCACGTGGGCCTCGGGCGCGCGCGTGAAGGTGATAAAGTAGGTCTGACCAGGTTCCTCATAGTGGGGCAGGCGGCGTTTCCGCTTTCGCAACTGGCGACCTCCGCGTAGCCCTCCGTGGGGCAGGCTTCCAGCCTGCCATTGAGCAGATCCAGCCTAAACGGCGGCAGGCTGGAAGCCTGCCCCACGGACATTTGTGTGTCACTGCCGGTATGGACTTCGGGGCTGTAACAATACAATTTCCCCAGAGCAATGCTCCGTCCCTTTCCATGACACCCCCCATTGTTCTACTGAGTACAATACCGAACTTCTCATCACGCGTGATGCCGTTGTAGCCGCTACCGGCCGAGAGATCGGCCCGGGACCGCCGACCACCGGGAGAGGCGTCCTTGGCCTCGGACTTCGTCGGAGCAAGCGTCAGTAGTCGTAGAGCCAGTCCCCGCCACTGTCGTACACGGAAGTGTCGTATCCACCATCAATGGCACCCAGCGTCTGCATGCTGGCGTCATGTGTCGCATTCATCGCGTTCATCACGGCGTCGAACGATCCCTGGCTCATCTGACCGCCACCGGCGGGCGCGGCGCCCTGCCAACCTGTCATGTATGGGGAGTATCCCGTGGTGGCTTGCTGTTGAGCGTAGGCCTGTTGCCATTGCTGGGCAAGCGCCTGCTGCTGGGCGGCTTGCGCTCGCGCCCACGCGGCTCGCAGCATCCCCCATTGCGCATCCATATTGGCCAGCGCCATCTTCTCCTCTGCCGGGGCCTGGTTGTAACGGGCCACAAGCTGCTGGACAAGCTGCTGGTACTGCTCGGCGGTGATGGACACAGGCTGCCCGCTCGTCTGCTGCTGCTGGAACATCATCATCTCTATCATCGCGTTCACATCTTGCTGGGTGAACTCCGCATCGGTTCCAGCACCGGCCAGCACCTGCCGCATAGCGCCCGACACCGCCATGATGACCCGCGACATCGGATGCCCCGGCATATTCTGCGCCATCCCCAGCAAGGTGGTGGCGAGGTTGAGGCGCATCTGCTCCCGCTGCTCGGCGCTCAACTTCGGTATCAGATCCGGCATGGAGCGGACGCCGCCTGCGAAATTCTGCACATCCTGCGACTGCGCCGCCGGCCAAAACTCCATCAACGCCTCGCGAACCGTCACCTTCTGGCCCTCGGTCAGCCGCGTGTTGAAGGCCCATGCTACCAGGCTGCCGTAGATGTCCACATCTCCCTGTGTCAGCGGCGAGCCGTCAGCAGCCTTTGCCAATACCGCGCCCGGCTCCTTCGACGCGAAGCTGAAGCCGCCGCTTCCTGCGACATAGCTCTGAAGCTGCGTCTCGTCCCCCTCAAGCAGCCCCTCGGCAACCGCGGTACCCATCGGCTTACCCAGTTGGCACTTTATCTGCGTCCACTCGCCGTCCTGCTTGCGCAGGATCAGCAGGCGGATCTTGTCATTCGGCTGAGTCTCCCCGCAGAAGTCCGCCATCTCCTCGATATCGCCCGGAATCGGGTAGTAGTCAGTCTCATTCGGCATCCGCACCGAGATAAGCACATCACCGGCGACAACCCCGGTCTTTGCAGCAAGCGAGTTGTCGGCCACCGCCTTCACATACAGTCCGCACGGTTCGCCGTACGCCTGCTCGACCACATCCAACTCCAGGTCCGAAAGCGCCCGCAGCGTCATCCCGGCCCATGTCACCGTATCGTCGTCGGCTGCAACGAAAGCCACCGACGCGACCAGCACGACCAACGACAGAACGAATGCTGTGCATCTGTCCACAGCTACCACTCCCTTCAATGCATGCGGCTCCTGCTAACAATCTTTCACTATGAGATATTCGCGGGCCGCGCCAGGTATCCTGCCGCAACTGTCAGCACGTGCCTGTCTTACAGGTCCATCAGCCGGATGGCGTTGCCCGAGGCGATCTTGTCGCAAGCCTCCTCGGAGAGCAACTTCTCCTCGCGCAGGCGCTTCATGAGGCCCACGATCTCCGCCTCCGCGCCCTTGGCGTAGCGCGCGCAACTGTCGGTGCCGAACATCAGCTTGTCCTGGAATTGGTCGAGGAACTCCAGACCGAACTTCTCATCCCGCGTGATGCCATTGTAGCCGCTACCGGCCGACAGATCCGCCCACATATTGTCGTACTTCTCCATCAACCGGGGCACCGCGCCGCCCGCCACCACAGGCCCCTTCGGGTAACCGGCGCGCTGGTCCTCCGGCACCTCCTTGGATATCTCCGCCCAGAAGGTGGGGCCGTGGCCGACCAGCACCGTATCGGGGCACTCTTGCAGAGCCTTCTCAAGCCGCGGCAGGCCGTAGTCATCGCGCAGGCCGTAGTGGTTCACGCTGTCGTTCATATCGAAAATGATAGGCAGCCCGAATTCACCGACCTGGCGGAATAGATTGAGGCAGCGGGGATCGTCGAAGTACATCTTGGGCAGCATCTCCCCCATGCCCTTGCAGCCGCGCGCGACGTATTCCTCCAGCCGGTAGCTGAAATCCATGTCCGGGGAATTGAGCCCAAAGCGCGGATCAATCAGGCAAAACGGGATAAGCCGATCCGGGTACTTGGAGCACGCGGCGATGATGTCTTCGGTGTCCGATTCGAGGTAATGGGCCTCGGGATGCTCGCTGAGGCAATGGACGCAGGACTTGTCAATGCCCCAGATGTCCATCTTGTTGACCAGGTCGTTGACATCCAGGGCCTCGCTTCGTTCCGTGCCCAGACGGCCAATATGCGCGTGTACATCAATCAACATTTCGATCCCTCTTTCTTTCCTGATATACAGGCTGCCAGGCGACTTGTTCGCTGTTGCAATAATGCATCACATGCTGCATTATTGCAATATACCTCATGAACACGATTTCGTCGCGCGGCGCTTTTGTGAAGCCCTTTTGATAAGCAGCAGCGGGCGCATGCCATGCGCCCCTACAGACACCTCGTCAGGCTTGCCTGCGCTCCCACAGCTTCTGGCAGTGGCGGAAGTTGGCATCGGCGATCATCTG
>JALGTY010000477.1 GCA_029821145.1 Candidatus Zipacnadia bacterium | reverse complement strand
GGAAATGACAGTGCGTGATTTGGGCGGCACTTGACACAAATCGGCTATCCGGTTCTAGAGACCATTCCCGGCCCACTTCGCTCAAATCCCAAATTGCTTCGCGAATAATCCGGGTTAGGTGCTAGTGGCTTGCAGAGCAGTCACAATCATCCAAGGCTTATGAAAGCAGCTTCAGCTTGGGATGATTGGCCAGCATCTTCTTTACGCCTTTGCCCTTCTTGAACGCCACCGTCAGGGCCGGCTCGTCGCTGTCGTTGGCTACTGACACGACGACGCCCTCGCCGAAATCCTCATGCACAACTTTAGCGCCATCGGAAAAGGCCGCTGTCTTTGACGATTTCTTCTTTTTCGATTTCTTTTTCGGGTCCCGTGGTGCCCTCTTTTTCGACTTCGCGGTCTTCGTCTTCTCTTGGGCTGTCTGCTGCCTGCCCCGGGCGCGCTGGAGTATCTCTGTCATATCTATATTGAGCTCCGACATCTGCTGTTGCTGCAGAGCCGCCTCCTCATCTCCGAACATCCGAGGCATCAGCGGGCTGTCGCTGTCCAGCTCCCTGATCAGCTCTGGCGGCAGGTCTTCGAGGAAGCGGGACGGCTTCATCTGCTGCGGGTTGCCGAAGATCGTCCGCCCGCGCGCGTGACTCATATAGACCATGCGCTGGGCTCTGGTGATGCCTACGTAGCACAGCCGCCGCTCTTCGGCAAGCTCGAACTCATCACCCATTGACCGGCTATGCGGGAAGGTGCCTTCTTCAAGTCCGACGATGAACACAACGGGGAATTCCAGGCCCTTGGCGGAGTGCAAAGTCATCAGCGAGACGGTGCTATCCAGCTCCTCGGCCTTGTCAATGTCCGAAAGCAGCGCCAGCCTTTCCAGGAAGCCGGCCAGTGTCGGCTCCGGCGCAACCTTTTCATACTTGACCGCATCGGTCACCAGCTCGCCGAGGTTCTCGAGGCGGTCGGCGTCATCGGCCTTGCCGGTGGCCTTCAGGCTGTCAATATAGCCGCTACGCTGAAGCACCTGGCGTAGCAGTTCTGCCACGCCCATCTCCTCGGCGTCCTTGCGCAGCCCTTCCATCATATCATAGAAGTCCAGCACCGCAATTCTCTGCGCCTTGCGCAGCTCCGCCTCCTCGGCCACCAGCGGGCAGGCCTCATACAGACTCACCCCCGCTGCGTGTGCAGTCTCCGTCAGCCGCTTGACGGTGCCGGCTCCTATCTTGCGCGCGGGCCTGTTGATGATGCGCTGCAAGGCTATCGCATCCGTGGGATTGAAAATCACCTTCAGGTAGGCGGCTACATCCTTCACCTCAGCGCGATCATAAAACGATATCCCGCCCACAATCTCGTAAGGGACGTCGTGGTCGCGCATGGCGGCCTCAAACACCCGCGACATGGCGTTGGTGCGGTACAGGATGGCATAGTCGCCATGGCGCGTGCCTGATGAGCTCACCTGTCGCCCGATTACTCCGGCGGCCCAGCTCGCCTCCTCCTCCTCATTGACCGCCTCATATAGCACCAGGTTGTCACCCGGCCCGTTCTCCGTCCACAGCTTCTTGTCCGCACGGTCCTCGTTACGGCAGATGACCTGGTAGGCGCAGTCGAGGATATTCTGTGTCGAGCGGTAGTTCTGCTCCAGCTTGACAACCTTGGCTTTGGGGAAATCGGCTTGAAAGCTCAGAATCAACCCGACATTGGCCCCGCGCCATCCGTAGATGCTCTGGTCGTCATCCCCGACTACGCAGATGTTGCCAGCAGCCGCTGAAAGCAGCCGGATGAATCGGTACTGGGCGTGGTTGATGTCCTGGTACTCGTCAACCAGGATATGGTTGAACTGATCCTGCAGCTTCTTCAGGACTTGGGGCCGCGTCTCCAAAAGCTCCACGGCCTTCATCAGCAGGTCGTCGAAGTCCAGCGCGTTGTTGGCCACCAGCGCCTCCTGGTAGCGGTCGTAGGCGCGAGCTACCATCTCCTCGAACTGGCCCTTTCTGGTGCGCCGGTACCCCCGCACGTCCAGCAGCTCATTCTTCCCGTTGCTGATAGAATTCAGGATCCGTACGGGGGTGTATTGGTCGGTGTCTATGTCCATCCGGCCGACGACTTGTTTAATCAGCGCCTGTTGGTCGGCCTGGTCGTAGATGATAAAGTTGGGGGGTATTCCGATCTTCTCGCCATATCTGCGCAGTATCCGGCAGCAGATCGAGTGGAAGGTGCCGGCCCACACATCAGCGGCCTGCTGCCCGATGAGCTTGACGATGCGACCCTTCATTTCATCGGCGGCCTTGTTGGTGAAGGTCACGGCCAGGATGTCGCGCGTCTTACCGCTGCCGGCGCCTGCGAATATCAGCACCGGCCCGTCTATGGTAGTTACTGCTTCTCTTTGCTCCGGATTCAGTTCATCGAGTAAAGACAACTATATCACCACAGAAGCATTGGTAATGCACAAAGTCCGACACACACTCACCTGTCCTCTTCGCGCTGCCGTTTTCATTCCCCTCTCTCCCCACTCTAAACAGAGAAGGGGCCAGGGGTGAAGGCCCATCGTGCCTTACCCTTCCTTGCAGCGGGCCAACTACTCCCTTTGCATGCACGCCGCGATGAAGCCGGCAAATAGCGGGTGGGGGCGATTGGGCCGCGACTTGAATTCCGGGTGAAACTGCGAGGCTACGAAGAACGGGTGGCCCGGTATCTCGATCATCTCAACGAGGTCACCCTCGGGCGAGGTGCCACATACGCTCAAGCCCGCTTCAGTGAGCCGCCGGCGGTAGGCGTTGCTGACCTCGTAGCGGTGCCGATGGCGTTCGGAGATTTCCGTGGTGCCATAAACCTCGTGCGCCGTGGTGCCGGGCTCGATGTGACACGGATAAGCCCCCAGCCGCATCGTGCCACCCAATTCGGTTATGTATTGCTGCTCCTTGAGATAGATTATGACCGGATGCGGCGTCTCTTCATCAAATTCGGTGCTATTGGCACGATCCAGGCCGCAGACATTGCGTGCGAACTCGATAACCGCGATCTGCAGGCCCAGACACAGCCCCAGGTACGGTACGCCTTTTTCGCGCGCGTACTGGCCGGCCGCAATTTTCCCTTCAATGCCCCGGTCGCCGAACCCGCCGGGCACCAGAATCCCCGACACGCCGTCAAGCAATTCCTCGGCACCGCTCTGCTCGATGTCCTCCGAATCTACATACTTGATATGCACATGACAATCGTTGGCTGCGCCGCCATGCTTGATCGCCTCAGTCACCGAAAGGTAGGCGTCATGCAGGTCCATGTATTTGCCGACCATCGCCATCGTCGTCTCGTACTTGGGACTCTCGATGCGTTCTACCATCTCCGCCCAGTCGCTGATGTCCGGCTTGCGGGGGGCCAGCCCCAGCCGTTCACAGACCAGGTCTGCGATCCCCTGGGCTTCCATATTCAGAGGGATCCCGTATAGCGAGCGGTCGGTGTCCACACCCTCGATTACGGCCTCCGGCGGCACGTCACAGAACAGCGATATTTTGTCGCGCACCGCGTCGGGCAGCGGGTACTTGGAGCGCGCCACCAGAATCTGCGGCTGAATACCTGTCCGCCGCAGTTCCTGCACGCTGTGCTGGGTCGGCTTGGTCTTAAGCTCGCCTACCGAGTCAAGATACGGCACCAGCGTCACGTGTATGCAGCAGATATTTCCCGGGCCCTCCTCCACCCGCATCTGCCTGATGGCCTCCAGGAACGGCTGGCTTTCGATATCGCCGACGGTGCCGCCGATCTCCGTGATACAGACCTCGGCGCCGTTGTGCGTAGCCGCCCGACGGATACGAGCCTTTATTTCATCAGTGATATGTGGGATGACCTGCACCGTCTTGCCAAGGTAGTAGTCGCCATCGCGCTCATTGGATATGACCGCATCATAGATGCTGCCGGTGGTGACATTAGAATCGGCTGTCAGTGGCTCGTCAATGAAGCGCTCGTAATGGCCCAGGTCCAGGTCGGTTTCGGCACCGTCGTCAGTGACGAATACCTCGCCGTGCTGGAAGGGGTTCATCAGTCCGGCATCCACATTGATATAGGGGTCAACCTTCACCAGGGCCACCCGGAAGCCCCGGCTGCGCAAGAGCCGGCCCAGCGAGGCCGTGGTGATGCCCTTGCCGATGCCGGATACAACGCCGCCGGTCACAAACACATATTTGGTGTCCATTGTCCTATCACCCACTATTCCTGCCGCTCGCCACCAACTCACTCCCACTCGATCGTAGCCGCCCTCATCCCTCGCGTAGGTCGGGCTTCCAGCCCGACACAATGCGGCACTTCCGCCCGCTATCAATTCACTCCCACTCGATCGTAGCCGCCCTCATCCCTCGCGTAGGTCGGGCTTCCAGCCCGACACAATGCGGCACTTCCGCCCGCCATCAATTCACTCCCACTCGATGGTGGCCGGCGGCTTGGAGCTGATGTCATAAAGCACCCGGTTGACACCGCCGACCTCGTTGACCACGCGGCTGGAGATGCGGGCCAGCACGTCATGCGGTATGCGTGCCCAGTCGGCGGTCATG
>JALGTY010000065.1 GCA_029821145.1 Candidatus Zipacnadia bacterium | reverse complement strand
TGCGCGATCATCTTGTACTCTACGCCATTCATAAAGGAGTTTCCTGCCTGGCAAGGGAAGTACTAGAGTAATGTTGGCAAACGAAATGTAGCCAGTCTCGCGCAAGTCCAAGTTAGCCGGGTGGAACAAGAGGAGATGAGAGCGGTGAAGTCATCAATAGCAGCGGCAGTGCTTATTGCATCATTACTGGTCGCAAGTGTATCACTGGCTGCGGAGCCGAATGTGGTGATGCAGCCGGGCGGGGCAATGTATCTCAACGGCGAGCCGTTCATGCCGATAGGGGCCTGGTGCAACAGTGAGATCAAGTTCTCCGAGCTCAGCGCCTGGAACATGAACACCGCCTTTATCGGGCTGTCACGCAAAGATCCGGAAGAGGGCGCGAAGGCGTTTGGCGCCAGGCTGTCAGAAGCCACTGACGTCGGCCTCAAGGTCATCGGCTATTTCGGCTATGGCGGCTGGGGTGAAGAGAAAAAGCCACCGGGCTGGACCGAGGCAGAAATGCGCCCGTATCTGGCTTACAAGGACCATCCGGCGCTGATCGGCTGGTTCCTGGGAGACGACCTGCTGGTTGAGCGGCATCTGGAAGGCGTCAAGCAGGCCCACGAGATCATCAAGCGCATTGACCCGGTGCACCCAACCATGGGCGACTGCAACGGGCGCGCCATTGATGATTTTCTGCCCTTCAAGCCGTATCTGGATATCACGCTGCCCTACAGCTATCCGGTGGCGACCGGCTACCCCGACTGGTATGAGATGTATATGACCAAGCGCAGGGCATATATGGGCGATCCCGTCTGGACTTGGCTGCAGGCGTTCAATACCAGGGGCACCTGGCAGGGCTTCGGTGTGGGCGGATGGGGGAGAGGACCCACGCCGGACCCGGGACAGTTCCGAATTATCGCCTATCTGCCGGTCGCCTTGGGCTACAAGGGCCTGCTCTGGTTCGGGGCGCACACCCTGGTGAACAATCCCGAACGCGCCCACCAGGTTTCCATCCTTGATGCCGAATTAGAGCAGATCGGCCCGCTGGCGGTAACGATGCAGCCCAGCGACTCCGCCGATACCTTCGCCACCTATCGCTCGCACAGTGTGAAAACCTACTGTCTGGAGAATGACAAGCGCAAGTTGGTGTTTGTTCTCAGTTGGCGGAAGAACGACTTCCATACACTGGGCTCGACGGGCTACGAGAATTTCCCGGTGCGGATCAAAATGCACGGGGACTACGATTTGACGCTCCCGACCGGCCCCTCGATCGAGGCGTATCAGGTGGGCTTCCCCGGCCTGCGAAAAATGAAGATAACGACCGCCAACCGCTCGGCAATTGATATGCACATTCGCAAGCTGGAAGTGATGGGCGTGTATCTGATTACCGAAGCCGGCGACCCGCTCATCGAACAATGGCAGACTGCATTTTCGGAGCAGCTTGTGGACATCTCGTACAACATGACGGCGCTGGCCGAATTGCAGATAGGCAAGGTCAAGGGCATCCACGAGAAGCTCGTCGAACTGGGCGTAGAGGTGCCGGAGCCGGCGGAGGCGCTGACAGCAGCCGAAGAGGCACACGCCAGGGCGGTGAAGGCCCGGCAGGACCTGGACTACGAATTCGCCTACAAGCAAGGGGCCGAGGCGCTGGTGCAGTGTCGGGCGCTACAGACGGCCTACATGCGACACGCCTGGAACATGGCGGCCAAGTACGGGACCGTGTTCTACGCGCTGCCGACGATGTTCGAAAAGCTGAAAGAAGATGCGCGCAATCCGAAGCCGGAGGAAGAGAAATGAATGGGAGGCACAGCATGCGAGGCCGGGACCGTATGAGACTTGGTGTAGAAGACGACAATAGCCCCCGGTTAACCACGGGCAAAGCCTACCGTGGTATCGAGATCATGGCCGCGCCTGGGCTCCACGAGCGAGCCGGTGAGTTGCTCGCCGGCCTGCCCCAGGGCAGCCGCGTGCTCGATTTACCGGCCGGCAGAGGCGCCATGACGCAGCGGCTGTCTGATATGGGCCTGGCCGTCGAAGGTGGCGACCTGTTTCCTGAGATGTTCCAACCCGAGGGTCTCGTGTGTCATCAAGTTGACATGCATAAGCAACTGCCATTTGATCCGGCAAGCTTTGACGCAGTTGTCTCTCTTGAGGGGATCGAGCACATCGAAAACCCATTTGCCTTTGTGCGCGAGTGTAATCGGATACTGAAGCCGGGCGGGACGCTGTTGGTCAGTACGCCCAATATCCTGGGCGCCACCAGTCGCCTGCGGTTCTTTATGACCGGCTTTACGGCAGCCAGCAGGAAACCGATCAATGAGGTGTCAGGCGCGCCGGTGTTCGACCACATTTCCCCCAAGAGCTACCCGCAACTGCGTCACATTCTACATACCAGCGGCTTCAGGATCACTCGGGTGACCAGTTCTCCACGACGGTGGAACAGGGTTTGGTTCTATCTTTTCTATCCGCTTGCGTATCTATACACGGCTGCGACGCTACGCAGAGAGTCCGATCCCGAGCAATTGAGGAGCAATAAGGAGACAATACGCCATCTGATGAGCGCCGATCTGTTGATGGGCAGGTGCGTGATCCTCGTTGCTGAGAAGGTCAATGAGCTATGATACATCGTCTTTCTCGCTTGGCAAGAAATCGCCGCCGGGCATTGTTTTTCCAACAGCCCGCATCATTGGCCTTGTGCGACCGGGCCCCAGTCCTCTTGCCTTACCAGAAGCTTCTCGCCGTCGGCCAGACCGTCCGGGCGCTTGCTGAGGATCTCTACCAGACGAGCGCGCCAGAGCTTGAGCCTCTCGTTCCATGCCGGGTCCTCAGATAGATCGTGCAGCTCCTGCCGGTCATTGACCAGATCAAATAGCTGCTCCTGTCCGGTGAGTGGGAACCAGATGTACTTCTCCTTGGCGTCGGTGAGGTATTGCATGGCCTCTCCGGGGATGCCGGCAGGCGAGTGCTCACCGTGGATGAACTCGCGCCACGGCTTGCCGCAGATGGCATCAAACACGCTGCGGCCGGTGCAGCCGTCCGGGGTTTCTATGGCGGCGGCGTCGAGAATGGTGGGCATGATGTCCTGCTGGCCCACGACATAGTCGAACACACCAGTGGCCGGGTAGAAGCCCTCCGGATACTTTATGAGAAATGGCACGCGCGCGGAACCCTCGTAGGCGTACGTCTTGCGGTGCAGGTGGTGATCGCCCATCATGTCGCCGTGGTCGGAGGTGAAGATGACCAGAGTGTTATCCAGCAGGCCCATCCCTTGCAGCCGCTCCAGCAGATAGCCGAACTGGAAGTCAATGTGCGTGCAAAGCCCCATGTAGCCGACGCGGGCGCGGTGGCTGTGCTCGGGGAGCAGGCGTCCCTGGGATGTGGTACGGTCAAGAAATTGGATAGGGATGTCGTGCTTTGCGGCCCAGTCGCCGACCGGCGGATCCGGCAGCTCCCGGTTGATATACATGTCCCAGAAGTGCTGCGGCGGATCGTAGGGCGAATGTGGAGCGCGCAGGCCGCACCAGACGAAAAACGGCCTGGTCGGGTCGCGCTTTCGTATCTGCTCGATGGTCGTGTCCACCGTCCAGTTGGTGGGATGGCACCGCTCCGGCAAATGCCACGGGCGTGCCAGCCAGCCGTTGGCATCACAGCCGTGGGCGTGGTGGTGTGCGTGCGGCCCCATTTCGCGGACAAGCCACTGCAGATAATCGGAGGTGTCCAGGTCAAATCCGGCGCTGGTTATGACGCTGTGGTAGCCGAAGAGCGCGCGGCGCACACCGAAGTTGCGTGTCGCAATACTCATGCAATGGTAGCCATTGTCGGCGAGCACACCGGCCAGAAACGTGTCCTCGTCCCAGTCGGCGTGCGAATATCCGACCAGGCCGCAGTCGTAGTTGCCCTTGCCGCAGTTCATGATGCGATGCACAGCCGTCGTCGAGGGCACCTCGGTATAGGCATTGGGGAAGTAGGCACCGTTGTTGACGAAGCTGTCCACATTCGGGGTCAGCACGAACGGATGCCCGGCGATGCTGAGATGGTCGCCGCGCTGCTGGTCGGTAGTAAAAAGCAGAATGTTGGGCTTGCTAACAGGCACAATATCACCTCATGACGACCAGTATTCGATGCTAGGAAACAAGTGAAATGATCTGGGCGGCGCACGGAACGAGCCTATTGCTCGGCGTACTCCATGATGTCGTTCATGATCTTCTGCGCAACTCCCACATGGCTTGCGAGGATGAGGGAGTACTGTGGTGCGTTCGTGGTGTTGCGCATAATGACGTAATCGGATACGTGGTCGTAGACGGTCTCTAGCCTCGCTTTGAAGCCCTCTGACAGCCTATCAGGAACGTCGTCTACTTTGACTTGTTCGGGTCCAGAGAAACTTAGCTGAGGTGCCTCCCCGTATATCCAGTCCATCCACTCTTGTGAGCCCCACACCTCCGTCAGACGCTGGGCTTGATGCGGGTCCATGTCGTCCGGTTGAGAGCGAACCACGTTGCGGTTAGCGTCGTGGAGGGAGAAATTGATCATGATCTCAATGGTTTTGTAGAAGCGGTTGCCCCGCTGCTTACCGGCTTCGGCGGCCGCCTGGATCGTTTCCCATCTGACCCCAAGGTTGTAAGGATCAAGCAGCAAGAACGCGCGCTGATTGCCCGGTATCTCCTCGAAGATGTGGGGCAGGACATCGTTGCAGTCGCCCTGCCACACATCTATGTTTCGCTCTGCATATTCGTCGGCGAGAGCATTGAGACGCTCGACACGATCATCGTCCTTCTCAATAAAGATGAGGCGATCAAACGAGGGTTCCACGTTGAGGGCTCTCAGCGGTGAGCCCTCTAGCAGTTGTTGTGTCTCCCGATCGATGTGCATACCCGGGCCGGCGAAGGCGTCAATGTAGTGGACACCGCTGCACCAGGGCTGGGCCGCGAGAATTGTGGTATATGCTGATAGGTACTTGTTGAGCAACTCCAGCTTCTTCCTCGTCCACGGTCCGACTTTACTCAGGTCACCAAACGGCATGTGGGTATTCTCCTTCCGGCACTCTATTAGGGCCAAGAATGCGCGTGTGTCCTACTTGGCCGCTGCTAGGTCAGGCATCTCATCCCAAATGTGGCCCCTCAAGCGCCTTCCTGTTCGTTTCTTGCGTGTGCCGCCCCACTGTTTGAAGAAGAACGGAATGTGCGCGTCCAAGCATTGATCTCTAATGTCAATAGCCCAGCTTTCCTTCATTGGTCTTGCGCCGGGACCCGATTCGCCGCCAACGATGACCCAGTCAATGCCGCTCAGATCAACTTCTCCAACTGGTGCCAGCAATGGCTCAAAGGAAATGAACTTGACTGTGGCCAGGGTGCGCCGAAGATCGTCAATACGATATGTGTAGTCTTCGTTCTCGACACTAACTCCCATCCACACGTTATCCGGCCAGGCGATGTCAGGGGCGGATGCTACCAATCGTTCAGAGCGTTTGGTGAGTACTTGAAAGACATGCCATGAGGCCTTGCTCATGACGTCAAAGATGCTTTCGATAAACTCGAAAGGCACTTGTTCGTGAAACAGGTCGCTCATCGAGTTGACAAATATGACTTGAGGTGTTTTCCAAGTCAAAGGCTTGTGCAGCATATGCTCATGAACTGTCACTTCGAACCCTCTGGCGTAGTTGGGCTGACCCATCGCCCGCAGGCGCAGGGCAAGCCGTTCAGCATAGCAATTGGCGCAGCCCGGACTTACTTTTGAGCAGCCTGTCACTGGATTCCAAGTTGCTTCGGTCCACTCGATCTTTGAGCGGGTGGCCATAGCATCTACTCTCCTGTCGTCTGCCGATGAGGGGCGCACATACCCGGCAGCCGCTGAGATTCTATGCCAAACATACGTTCGATGTCAATAGCTGAATGACAACACGTCGAAACGGCCCAGACTCTACCCAGCCCTCACGCGCTGCAGGTAGAGTAACGTCTGCCCTGGTAACTCGATGCGCTGTCGGACATCGCCGGTTTCGCGGTTCTCCCAGGTCCATGGGCTGTTGAGTGTGACGGGCGCGTCGCCGTAGTTGGCGAGCACCAGGTACATCGTGTCATTGACGAAGAGCGAAGCTGTGACCGTATCAGGGAGTGGCTGATCGAAGATCGTGATCTCGGTGACGTCAATCCAGACGCGGGTGCCCTCGGCGACCATCGGCCGATAGAGGTCGAAATGATATAGCCACCGCTCGCGGGCATCGGCCGGCCCGGGGCAACTCCCCCACCAGTCGTATATTGGTCGGGCCTCCGGATGCTCGGTGTAGTACTTGTGAATCGCGCGCGTGTTCCGCGTCCAGAAGCAGTCCTCGCCCCGGCGGAAGGTGACGTTGTCCGCGAAGGCGCGCTCGCCTGTCACGGGGCGCCCATCCATACGCACGGGGAATTGCATATACGGTACGGAGTGGAGGTAGAAATCGTCCTGGCTTTCGACGTGCGCGCGGCTCATGTCCAGAGCCGGTACGACGTATGGGTCGTAGGCCTTTGTCTTCTCGCGCAGTTTCCCGACGTTCTCAATACCTTCGCCGACCCATAGGTAATCGTAGATGTCGTTGGTCAGCCCGCCTGATTCAGCCCCGTCAATGTGGACCTTGAAGACTCCGCCGCGTTTGTGAATCATATCGCTTACGATCTCGAGCAGATCGTACAACGCGGAGTGGCACTGTGGCGTCTCCGGCCCGGGGGAGATGTCATCGGGAAGCGGCGCATCGTACAGATGTAGTGGGTAATAGCCGGCGTCATCATAGAGTCCGTCAATGCCATATTCGTCCATGAGCCTCTCAAGATGGGGGAGGAGGTAAGCGCGCCATCCGGGGCTCGCCGGCGAGCACTTGGCGTAGTCGAACCAGAGCTCGACGAGGTGACTGTCGGGATGCGCCCAGGCGGGATCGAAATCGGGGTCGGTCGCCTCAAAGAAGCCGGTCGAGGCATAGAGAATGATCTTCATGCCGAAGGAGTGAACGAGGCTGATGAAATCGGCGAGGCCGGCCTCATCGTGGGATGAGAACTTATCGGCGCCGTAGAGCCGCTGGGAGTCATTCCAATCCTCGTGCAACTGAACGAGGCCGACGCCGTGGTCGGCGAATTCCTGAAGCAGGTGGCGGTCATAATCCGTAGGCGCGCTCGAGAAACGCAGCGGGTACTCGCCCAGGTTGTAGAACACCTGCCCGGGCAGGTACTCGCGGATTCTGTGCTCGGTCATGCACGATGTGACTGCATCGTTTGCGTCTCGCAGGTTCTGTAGGCGACGGCGGTGGTGCTCGGTATCCATTGTCCCTCCCTCCTGAGTTGTAGGTCAATCGGCTAGCTGGCAACTGTCAGGCTGAGTCGGGCTGGAAGCCCGACCTACGCGTTGAGTTTGGCTGCCATTTCGCGCATTTGGGGAATCCCTTCGTGAATAGTGCGGAATAGAGACACTATTCGACCTCCGGGCCCCAGCCGTCGGGTCTGAGCAGAAGCTTCTCGCCGTCGGAGAAGCCATCGCCGCGTTCGCCGAGTAGTTTGATAAGACGGTCGCGCCAGACCTTGACGCGCGCCTCATTGGCCGGGCCGGCGGCCAGGTTAGTAAGCTCCTGGCGGTCGCTTTGCAGGTCGAAGAGTTGCTCCTCGCCGGTGGTCGGGAACCAGATATACTTCTCCTTGCCGTCGGTAAGGTAGTGCATGGCATTATCCGGGTCATAGCACGGCGAGTGCTCGCCATGGAAGAACTCGCGCCAGCCTTTGCCACGTGCGGCATCGAGGACGCTGGAGCCGGTCATACCCTCTGGCGCTTCGATGCCGGCGCAGTCCAGAATCGTGGGCATCACGTCC
The DNA here is from genome assembly GCA_029821145.1 of Candidatus Zipacnadia bacterium. Taxonomy (GTDB): domain Bacteria; phylum Armatimonadota; class Zipacnadia; order Zipacnadales; family UBA11051; genus UBA11051. The sequence continues at coordinate 5,384 of JALGTY010000065.1, read as the reverse complement.
TGCAGGCCGACGACCTGCTCGAAGCTGCCGGTGGGCGCGTCGAGGCTCGACGGGTACCGAAGCACGAACGGTATGCGGGCCGAGCCCTCGTAGGCGTAGCTCTTGCGGTGGAGATAGTGGTCGCCCATCATGTCGCCGTGGTCGGAGGTGAAGATGATGAGGGTGTTGTTGAGGTCGGTGCCCTCGCGCTGAAGCCGCTCCAGCATGTAACCGAGTTGGAAGTCAAGGTGAGTGCATGTGGCCATGTAGGCGGCCCGGGATTGGTGGCTTAGCTCCTCAGGCAGGCGGCCTTGCCAGGCTGTGCGGTCGGGAAATGGCACGTCCACATTGTACTTCTCAGCCCAGTCGCCGATTGGCGGTTCGGGCAGGTCCTTATTGATATACATGTCCCAGAAATACTGCGGCGGGTCATAGGGCGAATGGGGGCGCAGATGCGAGCACCACACAAACCAGGGGCGCGTGGGGTCGCGTTTCTGTAGCTGCTCGATGGTCACGTCGGTAGTCCAGTTGGTGGCGTGATAGCGCTCCTCGAGATGCCAGGGGCGGGCCAACCAGCCGTTGGCATCACAGCCATGCCCGCGCTCGTGGGCCTCAGGCCCGACCTCGCGCTTCAGAAACTCCCAGTAGTCATCGTCTCCCTCGTGCAGATCATGGGGAATGACGGTGTGGAACCCGTACAACTTCCGTCGCGGGTGCATGTTGCGCCACCCGACGTTGATGCAGTGGTAGCCGTTGTCGGCCAGCACCTGCGCAAGGGTGTTTTTCTCGTGCCATTCGACGCCCGAGTAGCCGATGAGGCCGCAGTAGTAATTCCCCTTGCCACTGTGGAGGATACGGCGGGCGCCGGTCGTAGAGGGAATCTCAGTGTAGGCGTTGGGGAAGTAGGCTCCGTTGTTGACGAAGCTGTCCACGTTGGGTGTTTGAATGACCGGGTGGCCGGAGATGCTGATGTGATCGCCGCGCTGCTGGTCGGTGGTAAAAAGCAGAATATTGGGTCGCTGGTCTGACATCAAATCACTCCCTTTGTCGCGTTCGCATGAAGGCGGGGTTTTTACTCCAGGCCGAGGTCGCGCCGCTCACTGGGTGAGAGGTGCTTGTGCGGGTCAATGCCGATGGAAAGCAGGTATTGGTCCAGGGCGCGATGCTTGGCCAGTGCACAGGCCATGGAGAGGACCTCCGCTTGCTCCATATGCCGCAGATCAATCGCCTGCGCATCGGCGAGCTCCGACATTATCGCGTCGAAATCTACTTTCTGGACGGTCGTGGTACCACGCATTGTGTCTTCTATTTCGATCTCGATTTCTTCGGGGAGCTGTATGTTTGTCAGAATCCTCGCGTTGAGTGCCATCTCTTTCGACTCCTCCTGTTTGATGTCATCACAGACTGTGGGTTTGAGCCCGGCAGGCGAGATAGCTCCGCCGCCTTTGTTATCCTGGATTATAGCACAAAGCGCTGGCAGTGCCAGCGGGCCACTGATTGTGCCCGGCGACCGGTGGCGACCTCACGGCTGGTGGGAGCCGCGGCGGCCCTGGTGCTCGCGCAGAGCACTTTCGTGTGCTTCAGCCACCTCGCGCTTGCCGGAATGTGTCAGCGCCCAGTGCGTCAGCGGCGGGCCGATGATCTCGCTGATCGCCACAGCGGTCAGTACGACGGTAGTAACAGGCGACCAGAAAGGCTGAAACTCGGGGATGCTCTGGACGACGAAAACCAGTCCGATTGCGATCCCGGCCTGGGGTACGAGCGTCAGGCCGAGGAAGTTGTGGAGGCTGTCTTCTACACGCAGGGCCTTGGTCGCCACCCGTGCGCAGAGGTACTTTCCGGCCATGCGGGCGACAATATAGGTCACCAGGATGGCAGCACTGCCCGTGAATGCGGCAAAGTCAAAGTGTGCGCCGGCGATGACGAAAAAGATCGCAAAGAGCGGCGGCTCGAATTTTTCGAGCGCCGCAAACGCCTCGCGGTCAGAGCGGTAGCTGTTGGACATGACCATGCCGAGGCTGATGCCGGCAAGCATGGAGGGGAACTGCAGCAGTTCTGCAACACCGGCACAGAAAAGGATGGTACCCAGGGTCAGCATCAATGCCGGGGCGTGCTCCTTCTGCCGCTCGATGAACGGATGCAGCAGAACCGCCACCAGCGCGCCCCACAGCAGCGCTCCGATGATACGCCCCACAGCCATGAGCACCCCGCTGAGAATACCGGCGGGGGCGCTTGCGAGGAAAACATCCTGCACCAGCACTGCTACGATGCCGAAGACGCCGATGGCCAGGGCGTTGTCAACTGCAACTGATATCATCAGACATCGGGTCAGCAGCGTCTCGGCACCGTACTCCTTGACGACCGCCAGCGTCGAGGCCGGCGCGGTGGCTATTGCGATGGCTCCCAGCATCAAGGCCAGCGGCAGTGTGAAGGTGAGGAAACTCCCCTCGTGTGGCACAAGGTCCCGAACCGGAAGTAAGCTCAGCAGCAGTATGCCGCCGGTGACGAAAGCAAAAGCGCCGAAGGCCTCCGCGGAGGGGATGATGATAGGGCGCTTGTAGTCAATGTGGGTGAAGCGAAGGTCAAGCAGCTTGCCGATGGAGAATGCGATAATCATAAGCGCGATGTCGGCAAACACGCGCAGATGCTCGGTCATCAGCTCATGCGACAGTATGCCCAGGCCATAGGGTCCGATCAGAATGCCGACCGCTATGTAGCCGGTGACGGTCGGGAGCTTGACAATATTGGCAAGCCGGCCGGCCAGTGCGCCGACTACAAGGATGAGGCCGATGGCGATCAGCAGTTGTGCTCCGCTGGCGGCCTCAGAGAATGTCACGGCGACAGCTTCTAACAAGAGCGCCTCCTTGAGTCAGCAACATATCCGAGCGCGTGACAATACGCGTGTAGCGTTTGTGCACCATCGTATTTCAGGGCAGAGCTAAGGGCAGCCATTATAGCACAGGTTCTGACATTTCCCGAAACTTTGGGAGCACCGTGGGTGCGTGTACGGATTGTCGGTCGGCCAAGGTGGCCGTGGAAGTCTGTGGTGAAGAAGGTAAGCCCATCGAAGGCTACTCACTGGCCAAAGCCGTGGCACTCACCGCCGATTGTCTATCCAGACAGGCGAGCTCTCAAGGCCGCCCAGACCCGGCAGAGTTGAGGGGCAGGCCCGTGCGGCCGCATTTCAGGTTCACGCGAGCAAAGCTGTATTCCCTCCGGACCGTCCAGACCTCTCGCGACCGCCAGGAACAGCCCCATGCTCTATGTTATCGGCCTTTTACCAAGATGTTATTGGCATCCGTGGTGATTTGTGGTACATTTGGAGGGATTCTTCATTGCCATCCCTCGTATGGGGAAGGGAAGTGCGAACAAGATCCGCAGATACTTGCTGTGTACATTACTGGTTGCGCTGACGCCGGCATGCGGTGCCCGCGCGTGGGCTGATGCCTACACAATTGACGAGATCGCCGCGGCTTACGAGCTGGAAATGATGTTCATGAACAGCGGGCCGGAGGCGCCTGCCGGATTCGAGCCGCAGACTGCTGACATAGCCCCACAATCCCAGACCGCGCAGATGTTGAGCGGAGTGCCCACCTCCAGTTGGACTTACGGATGTTCGGCCACCTCGGCCGGGATGATGTTTGGCTACTTCGACAGGCTACCAAATGGCTGGTATGCCAACATGTACACCGGGCCGGCCAACGGTGGCGTCGCACCCCTGACGAACCTTGGCGGGCAGTGCTCGATCATCGCCACCAAGAATGGCTTTGACGGCCGCAGCACACGCGGGCATGTGGATGATTACTGGATTGCCACTTACGCGGCGGGGCCTGATCCCTGGGAAGGAAACTGGACTGAGCACACCTGGGGCGATTGCACTGCCGACTATATGGGGACCAACCAGTGGAAATGGGACTACGACCTCGACACCAATCGAGACTCCAACATAGACGGAGGCACGACGCTGTGGTCCTATGATGGCCCGGCCAAGCTCTATGATCACATACCACTTGCCGCCTATGGCCTGCCGCAGACCGCTCTGTCCCACGGCATGCGCCTGTTTGCCGAGTCGCGCGGCTACGCAGTATCGGAGAACTACACCCAGAAGATAGACGCTCTATACGCAGGCGGCTTCTCCTTCAATGACTACATGGCCGAGATAAATGCCGGCTATCCCGTCATGATCTCGGTCACCGGCCACAGCATGGTCGGTGTCGGCTATGACTCGGCCACTCAGAAGGTCTATCTCCACGACACCTGGGGAGACTACGTTGCCGAGATGACCTGGGGCGGCTCTTATGGCGGCAGGCAGCATGAGGCGATGACGGTAGTCCATTTCGAGCAGGGGATTCCTGAGCCTGGCACCGTGACCCTGTTTGTGCTGGGACTGCTGGCGTTGCGTGCACGCAAGCGCAAGTCGAGCTGAACTAAGGCAATGCCCACAGACCGCGGAAACCCCGGCTCAGGTATCTTACCTGAGCCGTTTTCTTTTCTCGCAGCGATAATTCATCATCGCGCCGACCTGTCCGCAGGAATCCCGTGGCTCGGGCCCGCAACAATATCGCGTGGGTCAGGCTTTCCCCTTCGACGTTGCTCAGGGCGGTGAGCTTGCCGAACCGCAGCCTGACAATGCCTCTTGTTTATCCCGTGGCTCGGGCATCCCTAAAGAATCCGCTCCCTCGGCCTTCCCCAAAGAATCCGTGGGTCGGGCTTCCAGCCCGACTTCCTATAAGCAATAAATGCCGTACTATCAGGGCCTTGTCGCTTCGGCGCGGCGTTGCTCCCCTATAGCCCATTATTGGTCGGAATAATTCGCAAGACGCGTGGCTCGGCCTGACCTGCGCCAAGCGTAGGTCAGGTGAGAACGCGAGTTATTGCGTTCTCAGCTTCCAGCCCGAGGTCGTTCCGGTTAGCGTCTATCCTCAGTTATTGACCATCGCGTAGGGCGGGCTTTCCAGCCCGCCGCCGTTGCCACAAGTCGTTCTCTCCTCTTCCGCTTCGGCAGAGCAGGTACCCACTCCAAAGAAGTGGGTGCTGGGTGAGGGCCGGTGTTGCAGTTCAGCCCCCAGCCAGGCTGGAAAGCCTGGCCTACGCGAATAGCAAATACAAACCGCCTGGCATTTGCCTGGCGGCTTTGCTGGCCAGTTCTTATGCGCCGACTGACGAGATTGGCTATTGCTCTGCGAGGTGTTCGGAGGTTCGCTGGTAGTCCTCCGGGCTCAGGAAGGGCCAGTAGTTGCGCCATTGTGCATTCTCGAAACGCCGCAGCGCCCTCGCCTGACAGGCAAGCAGGACAGCCGCACCGAGTGCCAGCATGACCACAGGAATCCAGATCAGTCTCACCGGCAGCAAGAACGCCCACCCCACGATCAGGATCACACCAACCAGGACAAAGCTCACACACC
>JALGTY010000476.1 GCA_029821145.1 Candidatus Zipacnadia bacterium | reverse complement strand
GCCCTTGGAATAGGCGCCGGTGCCCCAGTTCTTCATGACGCGGTTGCGCTGGTAGTCCTGGTACTTGTCCTGATCATCATATTGCGCCGCCAGGTCGCAGTCGCGCTTGGTGAAGATCTGCTCAATCAGCGCAAGCTGCTTGTCGAGGCACTGGGTGTCGCCGGTGGCCTGGTAGAGCAGGTTGAGTGTCATCATGCGGTATGACATGCCCCAGGCGAGGGGGCTGCCATAGCCTGTGCTATCAGCCTCCGGCATGGCTACGGCGGCAAGGAGGTTCTCTACATGCGTCTCGCCGAGCTGCTCCAAGGTTGGAGCATTGGCGTCCTGCGCGACGCAACTACTCAGAAGACCCACGGCAGCAAGTGCAATTACGATACGACTTACGGTTCTCATTTGCTTTACCTCCGGTCTGGAATTGGCTGTTTTGCGGACCCGCTGATGCAGGCTCAGTCGTTGGCTTGCGTTGGCGTGGGCTTCTGCAGGACGGCGGTCGGTTCGGGAAGAACACACTTGCGAACGCGGATGTCATCCAGGTAGAAGCTGGACCTGAATACCCGTGCGCCGAGTGAGCCTGCGGCGATGCCCGAATCGGTGGCCGAGATCAGCTCCTCGCCATCTACAACGAGCCGCAGCCTATCAGCGCAGACCTGAAAGCTCCAGTCGCGCCACGTCGCCGAGCTCTTCGGTGCGCCCTCTTCTATAACCTCCCAAGTACCAGTGTGCTTGTAGATTTTCGACACTTTCCCGTGCGCGAGGCCGGCTCCGTAGAAGTGCCCTTCATCGCTTATGCCCAGGCAGAGCATCGGATGCTGCGTCTCTGGCGGGCCGGTCCTGGCCCTGGCACAAATAGCTGCATCGCGCAGGCTCAGGTCCTTGACCTTGATGACGCTGGTAATGGACTCCGGCTGGCTGACCTTCAGCAATCTTCCGGCACCCTCCACAGACGCGTAGCGCAAGGCCATTTTCTGAGGTTCAGGTTGGTCTTCGCCGTAGTAGTATAAGTCCACATCGCGAGTGGCAGGCGGATTCTGAGCATCACCGTAGTTCCAAAACACGCGGAAGTCGCCCTGGCCGTGGTTATATACGGTCTTCACATGGTTGTGCGAGTAGGTGGAGCCAGTGGTTATGTGCTTCGTATTCACCCACGTCTGCCCACCATCGGTTGATTGCCACTCTTCTATCTCACCGCCGTCTTCGTAGGCCTGAGAGGGCGAAGTGGGCGCATAGACGCGGAAATCGTCGTCGGCAAGGATGACCAGCGCACCGGCATCATACATGTGATCGCTGCGGGCGATCTCGTGGATGCTCCATCGGCCCTGGGCGTACCTGGCCAGGTTCCAGATGCAATCATAAGTAACGGTGTTGCCATCAATGAAAAGTATGTATGGGTTGCCCTGTGAGTCGAGTTGGATGTCTTTGAGCCACACGCCACGGTCGGGCACATCGGACTCGAAGATCATCTCGCTGGTCGGCTCGGTGATGGGCAGCTCGTAGGCGCTGCCGTCACTCTTGCGCCAGGTGATTCCGCCGTCATCGGAATACGCATAGAAGACGTGGTAGCGCTGCCACCAGTCGCCCCTGGTCAGCGACCAGGCCATGTGGAGCTTGCGCGGATATGGGCCTGTTTCGGCAATGCTAACGGCGTAGCAACCGTTCTTCGGCTGCGGCGTGACAATGTCCACCGACTCTTGCCACGAGGCGCCGCCATCAGTGGATTTGATGTAAGATTCTGCTGCGTTGTGGGTGCCACCCTTTCTAAACAGCACGGTTATCTCGCCGGACCTGAGCTGCCAGGGCTGGGGATAGGAGGAGCTGTCGGTGATGCTCGCTACCGGCCTGAACTCGGAGGTGTCATAGGGCCGGACGGACTTCTTCACCAACGTCGGCGTGCAGTGCGAGCCGTGGAAAATGTAGATATATCCATCCTCGTCAATGAGCATGTGCGGGTTCTTGTGCGCGTCCATGTCCGGATTGGGTCCCACCACTGTCGCAGGGCCGAATGTCTTTGTACGGTGATCGTAGTAGCTGACGGTCGGGGAATTGACCTCGTTTCCGAATGCGAAAAAGGTCTTGTCCTGAGACGGGGCGTAGATTGCCATCGGCCGCGTCCAGGCGCAGTATGTCGCATGGGCGCCGCCATAGACAGTAGTGGCACGCGGAGAGACCCGACGCGTACAGCCGCTGATATGCCACACGCCGCCCACGCGACCGAACTCCTCATCATAGGTGACATAGGAGAAGCTCGGGCTGCCGAGGGCGACCTCCCATCTGTCGGTCGCTGAGCCACTCTCGCAATCATCAAAAAAATCGAAGGTGCGGGTGCCATCGGAGGCGGAAGCAGCCTCGGAATTACCGCAAAAGAGATAGATGGTCTTCGTGGAGCGAGCAGGGACATGAGGCACCTTTACCCAGACAATGCCGGTGCGCTCGGGCTTGCTGAAGCTTTCAATCCAGTAGTCAAGCGGCGTGGTCTCGTCG
>JALGTY010000475.1 GCA_029821145.1 Candidatus Zipacnadia bacterium | reverse complement strand
ATGGCCAACGACCAGGGCCACGTGCTGGTGGTCTATCACGGCGAGCGGGCCAAGACGAGCGGCCTGCACAGCGTCTTTTCCACAGGCGGCTCCTGGCAGCCCGGCGAGGTGCCCTTGCCCACCGGTATCGCCAAGTGGCGCAGCTTGGACCTGTATAACCTGGCGTGGCACGGTAATCGCTTCGCGCTGCTGTTGCGCAATTGGGGCAAGTACTACTACACCCTGTGGTCGGGCAACTCATGGTCCCCACCTGCGCTGATCCCCAAGGACGTCATCGAGCATCCCAGGCGGGTTAACTTCGACGCCTCGGGGAATCTGATCTTCTGGGACCCCGGCCCTGGCAAGGGCGTTACGCGCCTGGTCGGCGGCCAGTACCAGAGCGTGGTCCTGCCGATGAGGCTTGAGGACTTCCACAATGCGCGCAACGAGCTAATACGGGGCCGGACCGGCGCTCTGCACATTGCCGGGGCCAGTAAGCGTAACGTGCCAACAGTGGCCTCCCTGGCCGCTGGCAGCGACATGATGCAGGCCGCCAACTGGGTCGTACAACCGCCGGTGAACGATGAGAACACTGCGCCAACCCGTGAGACGACTCAGTCGCGGCAGGTGGCTCTGGACTGGCCGCGTCAGATGCTGTGGGCGAGCTGGGAGAAAAGGCGCAGCCTCTTTATCAGCCACGCGCCCCTCGGAGCTACCAACAACGCCCAGTGGGTGACCTGGGAGGTCCCCCTGGATGAGGGGTGGCAGGCAGTCCAACATCGCCTCACCGCTAGCACGGGTGGTGCGGACGGAGTGGTTTATGTCACCAGCGACGGTCACGGGGGCCGGCAACTGCTGTTCCACTGGTTACCCCCGACCGGCCTGGGGGAGAGACTGGAACTGGTGCGTCCCGGTAGCCAGACCGAAGCCGCCGACTTCTCTCAACTCTACAACGGCACACTGGCGGTCGTAGCGGCGCCGGATGGTGTGGCCCATGTAGTCATCAAGGGCAAGAAACGTGGCGAGTACCCCGAGAACGCGGAGATGCTTTACTATTCGCGCGTGTCCGGCGGGGCGACTTTGGCCAATGAGCCGGGCGTGACCGGCGGCGGCCAGCAGGTGGACGCGACCGGCGGCCAGACCGGCACGACTGGCCCGGACTGGCGTCAGCAGGGCGGCAAGCCCGATCTGTCGGCGGTCATCACGATGAAGGCCAAGCCGATCATGCGCAATGGCCAGCCGGTGTACCGCTACGGCTACCACTCGCGTATCGTCGCCTTCGACGCCGGCATACACAATGGCGGCTCCCAGTACTTCGGCGACGTGGAAGCCGACATCCTTGTGGACGGCGCGGTCGTGCACTACCGGAAGGTGGACAAGACCAAGCACATGCGGGCAATGATCGAGCGGGACGCGACCCTGGTGCTGCGCGACCTGCCACGGTTCAAGTATGAGCTGTTGTCGCCGACAGATGGCTGGCAGGCGCCTGAGCTGAGCACCGCAGATGGGCGTCTCCCCGATATCGTGCGGATGCGCACCGGCCTGGGCCGCAAGCTCATCACGGTCATCGTGGACCCGCAAAACAAAATCGAGGAAGAGAACGAGGATAACAACGTTGTAGAGATGGCGTTCGAGATGTCCGATGGACGTGATGATGCCGACGTATTGAGGCTGACTGACGACAGGGGGAAAACGGTCCGCTGCGGCTACAACGACCTGGCCATTCTCGGTACGCCTAAGCTTCACGCCAACACGAAGATCGCCGCTCCGGGTCTGATGCAGCGGCCTACGACGGCGCGTATGATCGTCGGCAACCCGCGCGGGGCGAACTTCTTCCGCAACGTCGAGGTGATGGCACTGCTGGACGGGGCAGAGGTCTGGCGCCACACGATAGAGCTGATGGACGACACACGGCACCTGTACAACCGAGACACGCAGTGGTTCGGCTACACGGGCCCGGCCCGGCGTGGCGGGGCGGAGGTCATGGGGGGCTTCCTCGATGTGCCGGTGGACCTGACGAACGCGGCAGTGGGCAACCACACACTGATCCTGATTGTGGACCCCGAGGACCACTTCGCCGACCTGCAGCCCGACAATAACAGCGCCAGCCTGCAGTTCCGAGTGCGGGAGCCGGGCGGCACGCTGCGCGTCAGTGTACGCGACCGCGACACCAACACGGCCATCGGTCGCGCCCACATGGACCTGCCGGGCCTGTATTTCGCGATTACGGACGCGAGCGGACAGCACTCGGTGGCGGACATGCCGGCGGGCAACTACGATGCGCGCGACCTGTGGGCCAGCCGCGCCTACCCCGACCCGCGCTACGGCCGTCAGCCTGCTGGGGCCGGATTCACGGTCACAAAGGGTCAGGTGACGGACGTGACGGTGCTGCTCGAGGCTCCGGTGCGTGTGATCGTGACCGTGCTTGACCAGCAGACCGGCCAGCCGCTGCCCGAGACCGCCGACGCCTCCCTCAAGTACGTGGGCGAATCGTCGCACC
>JALGTY010000474.1 GCA_029821145.1 Candidatus Zipacnadia bacterium | reverse complement strand
TGGCGGGTCGCAATCCGCTTGCGTCGGGGGAAAGGATACAACACCCGCGCGGTTGCGGGCAAGGAGTAATGCCCGGCGGTTATCCGCTGAGGCGCAAGGCAGTTCGGCGACTCACTCCACGAACTCGACCGGCTGGCCCGCAAAGCGTCGGCGCATGACCTCGATCGCCTCGGGGTTGTTGTCCACGAGCATGAATCGCCGCCCCAACTCCAACGCCGCCGCCCCGGTGGCGCCGCAAGGCCTGCCTCAGCCACAGGCATGTGCTGGGCGAATCCTACGCGTGCGGGAGGAGTGCGGACCCAAAGAAGGCGACCAACGGCAACCTCGAGAGTTCAGGACGGACCCACCAGGGCCTTGAGGACCTGGACCGCCTCATGGATCGTCCCGCCCAATGACGCCAGCCAGTCCTCCGGGCGCTCGGCCTTGACCCACAGCCAGAACGTTTCCGTGCCCGGCGCGCCGGTGTGTTGGGGCCTCTTGCCGATGACGTATTCGTCCAGGATGTCTCGAGGTATCACCCAGCAGTGCGCGTGCGACGGCGAGACACCCAGGCATACTGCGAGGTCGTAGTCCTGCCTGCGGAACTGCTGGAAGACATAATGGCCTGATGCCCATAGCATTGAGAACTTGATCTCGGCTCTCACACCAGAGACGATGCGATTGGCGTCGGGGTCAGGGCACGGCTCGACAGGGATACCCTCCGCTTCACATACACGCGAGAACATCTCCTGTCCGATGGCCCCCTTTTGCCTCGATGCGCGCGGCCTGATCCATGCAAAAGGGCTGCCGGTCCAGTCGACCCCCCGGCCTTGCGACACGTACTCCTGCCTTAGTTCGTCGGAGATCTGGGCCAAGTCGTCGAATCCCGAGTCGAATGTTTCGGTCACAGCGATTCCTCCTCATCCTCAGACGGATCCAGACGCAGCCAACGTGCCTTCTCGGGCCTGGGTCCGGCTTGCGCGCGGCGTCGTTGCCGACTCCTGCAGAAGGTTGACGAACCTGGTGTCATCCCGTGGCAGCCGCAGCAGCATCACGCGCGCGGCCTCCGGGTTGTTGTCCACGAGCATGAATCGTCGGCCTAACTCCAGCGCCGCCGCCCCGGTGGTACCGCTACCAGCGAAGAAGTCCAGCACCAGGTCGCCGGCATTCGATGACGCCGAGATGATGCGCCTGAGAATCCCGAGCGGCTTCTGTGTCGGGTACCCGGTCTTCTCCTTGCCGTTGGTCGCTACAATAGTATGCCACCAGGTGTCGGTCGGGAGCTTGCCTCGCTTCGCCTTCTCCTCGCCGACGAGCCCTGGCGCCATGTAGGGGATGCGCTCGACCTCATCGGCATTGAAGACATAATCGCCCGGGTCCTTGACGTAAAGCAGGATGTTGTCATGCTTCGCAGGCCACCGGTTCTTCGGCCGGCCGCCGTAGTCGTAGGCCCAGATGATCTCGTTGAGGAAGCAGTCACGGCCAAAGATGCCGTCGAGCAGGATCTTGCAGTAGTGGACTTCGCGGTAGTCAATGTGGAAGTACAACGACCCGTCCGAAGCGAGAACACGATAGGCCTCGGTGAGGCGCGGCTCGAGGAATGCCAGATAGTCGCCAAAGCTGTCCTCGTACGCGCGCGTTGCTATCTTCTCTGTCCGGTACCGGTGGCCCTTGAAGCCAGTTCGGTCCCCGTTGACATCCCGGACCGTCCTGATCTGCGTACGCTCTTGTGTGCTTCCCGTGTTGAAAGGCGGATCAATGTAGATTAGCGGGACACTCTCCGCCGGCATGCTGGCTAGGACCTCAAGGTTGTCTGCGAGGTATACCGTGTTCGCCTTCAGGTCGATGTCCACGACACTCCCTCCCTGGTTGTTCGTCGTGGAGAACCGGGGCTCACGCCCCGCAATGTTGATTCGCCGTTAGCGTCGTTTTCCCTTCATCGCTCTTGCATTTTTCTTGCTAGCAAGGGCGGCTCTTTAGGGCCTGTCCGTTAAGTCCATTTCGGCCCGTTTTTGGGGGCTCAGCGTCTAGGTTTAGGCACCCAATCCTAGACACAATCGGGGGCAAAAGGGTCACATTTCGACTTTCGGGACAGGCTCTTTAGAGCCGCCGCGCGCAGCGGCCGCCGAACGACGACGACCGGCAGGTCTGAAGACTTGGCCTCCGTACTGAGCCGATGGCCGATTGCCTATTCCGTCAGCCCTGGCCCCGGCCCCCCGCGCTTGGATATGATGCGATACTGCAACGAGTGGATCTTTGTCGCCGGGCCGCTGTCGGGCTGCTGAAAGCCAGTCGAGGCCAGCGAGCGTAGCTCCGGCGCGAACAAACCACTGTCCGTCTCGCGCGAGATGATGTCAATGTTGCCCTTGTAAAGCTGCGCCACATACGTGCCGTTCACCACCGCCTGCGAGGACTCGATGAAGGCCGCGCAGTCCTCCGTGAAGGGGTGGAACCAGGCCCCATGGTAGACCTGGTACGCCCACAGGCGCTCGATATTCGGCT
>JALGTY010000064.1 GCA_029821145.1 Candidatus Zipacnadia bacterium | reverse complement strand
CGACTTTTCGGTTCTGATACTCTATTTCGCCATCGAAATCGTGCGCCGGTTGCTACCGCGGCTGATGTTCGGCTAATTGTGAAGGCAATCGGGCAGGTCGGTGCCTACATTGCAGATGCCACCCGTGAAATGGACAGTTCTGTTGCGTATTGCGTTGGTCGCAGCGGGCCTCGCAGCCGGTCTGGTGGTCTATCGTGCGGAGGACCGGGCCCGGCGCGAGCAATCTTCCCGGCTACCGTATTCGGTGTGGCAGGAGCTGGCCCATCAGCAGTTGATTCAGCCGGATATGACGATGCGGCTTTCGTTTTTTGCCGAGCAGCTTCGCTTGCGTCTGGGCTTCGAGCCGCCCGGTTTGATGCACCCCGACCACCTCTACGACAAGGCTGTAGCCCGATACGAGCGGATAGTTCTGGATCCCCGGCGGGGCGTGGATCCGGCCCAGGACAATCCGTACGCCAAGTACCGGCTTGGAATCATCTACGCGCTGCGGGATTATCCGGAGCAGGCACAGCCGCTGTTCTTGGATGCAGCCAGACGAGATCCAGGCAATGAGCCGGTGTATGTGGCCCTCGCGCGGCTGTTTTCCCCCAATGTCGAGGACGACAAGGAACTCCAGGGCGTACTGCCGCAGTTGGAGGAACTCCCGCGCTGGCTGCAGGACACGATACTGCCCCGCTATTACGAGTTGACAGGCCATGATGCCCTGGCGGCGGCTGCGCGCAAGACGGCAACGGCGCATCAGTGGTCATTCGGCGTGTGGGTGCTGATTGTGGCCGCGGTGCTACTGGTCCTGGCCGGTGTTGGCGTCCGGCTGGTGCTGGCGGCGGTATGGCGGGGAGCATTCGGCACACTCAAGCGTACTGATGCCGGTCAGGCTCGAATACCGTTGTTGGTGCCGTGGCGTCTGCTGGATGCCGCCGAGATGCTGGTGGTGTTGTTCGCGGCGCTGGTGCTGCTTGGCCTGTTGGGCGGGCTGGCTATTCGTCATTTCGGCCAAGCCGTTAGCGACCCCGTCACCAGAGCGGGGCTGATCGCTGCCCAATATCTGACCTTCATACTGATCGGATTTCTAATAATGATGCGGCGGGTTAAGGCACCCACTGACCAGAAGTTGAGCGTGCTGGGATTGCGCGTTGTGGGCCGGCTGGGGCCGCTGGTGTATGCTGGCGTGGCCGGCTATAGCATTTATCTACTGGCACTCATGGCCCAGGGGCTCATCGTGCACAGCACGCCGCTGGCACACCTCGAAGGTCTGCAAATGGGAATAAAGCTTCTCGGGCAGCAAAGCGCGATGTCCATCGTGGTGTACCTGGTGCTGCTGGGACTGGTGGCTCCGGTCGCCGAGGAGCTGATCTTTCGCGGCTTTGTCTATCCCGCCCTGCGCCGCTATCTACCTCCATTTACAGCGGTGGGGCTGAGTGCGATCATCTTCGGGTTGATGCACATGAATAGCCTGGCGCTGGTGCAGATTGTGGGCATCGGTATAGTGCTGGCGGTGTTATACGAACGGACGCGGTCGGTGATACCCTGCATCGTGTGCCATGCGATGAACAATATACTGGTATTCTGCCTGATACTGCTGGTAAACTACTAGCCCGGATTGTTCATCGCCGCGTAGCTCGGGCTTCCCGTAGGCCCTGAGTTTGTCGAAGGGCAGCCCGAGTCGTCGTGGCCGTCGCGGTAGCCTTGCGGAGGAGCCGTGTCGAGTCGCGGAATCTTCGATTCTGCTGTGAGGCCGGCCCACGCAGGACGCTATCCTGGCGAGGTCTCCACGCCCAAGCGCCCAACGACAACGGCTGGGCCAGCCTTGTGCGCTTTGCTCAGCAAAGCGTACGGCGACAGGTCCCTCCATTACGACTAACGAAACTGCACAAAACTTGCACAACTACAATGGGAAGCCAAGCTCTGCGAATGCATTTCCGGGGGCCGTGCCACATGGGTTGAGTTGAGCTTGGCAAGAGTTACAATGGCACCGGTAAAGCTGCGGATTCGAGTGACACCAAGGGCAGCCAATGACGAGCTGTGTGGCTGGCAAGGCAAGCAGTTGGCTGTGAAGGTGACTGCGCCACCGGTCAAAGGTGCAGCGAATAAGGCGGTCATCAAACTGCTGGCGAAAGCACTGGGTCTGCGGGCGGCCGACATCAATATCATCAGCGGCCAAAGTTCGCGGGACAAAATGGTGGCCATAGAAGGTCATAGCCGCCAGGAACTGCTGCAAAGGTTGCGAAAGGCGCTGCAAGAGTGACGGGCCTGCACACCATTTATCTATACGACGACCCGGACAGCCAGGGGCTGGATATTGACTACCTGGCCGGCTATCTGGCCTCCGAGCTTGCGCGCGTTGAGGTGGGTGTGCGTACCGACTTCATCACCCACCATCTGGGACGCTTCAGCGAGGAGGAGCGTGAAACGCTGGAAGCCGAGCTGCGTAAGCAACTTGAGGGGGCCACAGTTGAGGCGCTGGCGCGCGCTCAGGAGCCGGCGATCACGGAGCTGACGGGCGACACCGATCTGCAAGAAATGTATGCTGCGCGACCGCTGCAGGCGGCGATGCGGCTGCTAATCCCTCAAGAAGAGACAGACATGGCGCAGTTGCATATCATATTCTGTTCGGAATTGGTCGGGGAACTTGACGTGCAAAGTGGCCCGTCTCTCGACACGCTCCGGACACTGCAAACAGGTGTGGCGGCACTGGGGAGCCCGACTATCATCTCGACCAGCGGGCTGATCGAAGCGCCAAAACGACCCCGCGAGTACTACTTCAAGCGGACACAGTACCTGATGTTGGGCGCCGATGAGCACCTCGACGAGCTTGCCGAGCAGTTCGCGGATCGGACCGTGGCCTATGGTGATCCTCGCCTCAACGAGCTGCTCAAGGGCTACCTGTTGATGGCTGTGATCTATCGGGCCACTGGCGACGGCGCGTGCTCAGAGCCTACATGCCCGCTTTACGCAGCCCAAACGCAGCAGGAGCTGCTCGAGGCACAGGCAGGGCCGCAAAGTCGCATCTGCCAACGTCATCGAGAGATCCTCAACGCTATCGGTGAGCCGCTGTACGAGTAGGAGACCAGCAGCGGAACTCATAGGCCAGCAGGTTGCGAGCACGTAAGAAGCGAATAGTACATAGAACCTATGAAGTAGTACGGCCAATTCTGGCACAGGAGGGATCGTCGAAATGTCTAAGTGCAGCAGAATCAGAGTAACTATTCTGTCGTTAGCCTTGACGGTGTTGGTGGTGGCGGGTGTCGCCTCATTGGGAATGGCCGACTCGCAAAGCGAGTACATGGAATTCCGCTATCATTCCGGCCTGCCCGGCAACAATTCGGGCGTTACCGCGGACGGTAAGGTCGGAGCGGCGGGCGCAGTGCAGATGTGCGTGCCGGTAGCCTACACGCCGTCCAAAAACACCTATGTCATTGATGCCAATGTTGGTATGCAGAGCAGTGGGCTGACGCTTGCTTATCACGACAGAGAAGCCAACGGTACTCTGAACTTCGGTCTAGGCTTTGGCCGGCCGGGCCATGGCTTCTGCTTCAGCTACATGGTCACCAGCGACCAGTGGGAACCGGTGTACAACGCGCAATGGCAGGTTCGTCCCAAGGACGAGGCCGGCCCAGCGATCGCTATCGGCGGGATTGACCTGACCAATCAGCGGGCCGCCTCGATCACCCGCCCGTTTGCCGGCGACGCGCGCAGCTTCTACGTAGTTGCCACCGACCAGTTCGGGACCGAGGAGCACCCGCTCCACGCAACGCTTGGCGTGGGTACTGACCGCTTCAAGGGCCCGTTCGCCGGGCTCTGCTACCGGCTCAACCAAAGGACGGCGCTGTCGGCCGAATACGACAGCCTGGGCATCAACAGTTGCGTCACCCACGGGCTTAAGAGCCCGACCAGCAACAGCAATCTGGTGCTGTTTTTCGGCATCGCCGACCTCCACAGGCTGTCCTACGGCCTCACCTATACCAATAACAAATAGCGACAGCGACTCAACCAGTCAATCAAGACCTGAGGCCGAAAGGCATCCGGCCGTCACATTGAGTTACCCGTGTGCGGCCGGGCGATACTCAGGTCTTTTTCTTGATAGTGCTCGGAAAGACCAGGCCGGCACCACACGGTGCCCCTCATCAGGAAGGTGGACTGTTATGAGCGAATTCGCCGGATGCAGTGAAGAGGATTTTGCCGAATGGATGAGCCATCTCTATGACAACGAGCGGATTGTGTACCGCGGCCAGGCACTGCGGGCCGTAACAATGCCCCTGGGCGGCATCGGCGCTGGACAGATCGCGCTCTGCGGCGACGGCAGCTTGCAACAGTGGGAGATCTTCAATGTCCCCCACCACCAGGCCCAGATCCCGCACAGTTTTTTCGCAATACGTGCCCAGAGCGGCGAGGAGACGACGGCTGCGGTGCTGCAGACTGATATGCTCTATGAGGACGACTTTGAACCGGTGCCTTCTGTCAGCGACTGGGTGGTCCCGGAGACCTGCAAAGAGCTTCTGGGCGAACTGCCGGGAGTCGCAGAGACGGAGTTTGTGGGTGAGTACCCCTTCGCCGAGGTCAAGTACATTGATGAAGAGCTACCTGTCGAAGTTAGCCTGAAGGCGTTCTCGCCGATGGTGCCGCTGGAGGTGAAGAGCTCGTCGCTTCCCGCGATCGTATTCTCGTTTCATGCGAGTAACTCTGGAGACCAGGCCGTAGAAGTGGCGGTGATGGCGAGTCTGCAAAACGCAGTCGGCTACGACGGGTCTGCCGAGGTGTCGGGTACGACATGCCACTGCTATGGGGGCAATTACAACACTCCGGTTGAGCTTGCCGGGATGACGGCGGTAAATATGGAGAACGCCCGGCTGCCAGGAGACAGCTCAAACAATGGGAGCATGACGCTGGCAGCCCTCAGGCGGTCGGGAACTGTCAAGTCATCGTGGGATGACCTGCAGGCCCTTTGGGCGGAGTTTGCGGAAAAGGGCGAACTGACCGATAACTTCATCGAGGAGCCAAGCGCGGATGGCAATACCTACAATGCCGCCGTCTGCCAGACTGTGACACTGCAGCCCGGTGAAGAGGTCGAGCTGGTGTTCGTCTATAGCTGGTATTTCCCCAACCACTACGTGAACTGGGATCAGACGGGCTTCGGTGTCAGCGACGAAAAAAGTAAGTTCTGGCTGGGCAATATGTATAACAACTGGTTTGAGAGTGCGCTGGAGGTGGCCCAGTACGTACAGGACAACTACGCCAAGCTTGCCGGCCAGACCGAGCTTTTCCGCCGGACCTTCTACGACAGCACGCTGCCGTACTGGCTGCTCGACTGCATAAGCGCCAATGCCGCCGAGTTACGCTCCCCGACCGTCATGTTCAACGAGGATGGGAACCTGCACGGCTTTGAGGGCTGCTGCGGAGCCAGCGCCACGCACTGTTCAGTTCAGGGCTGCTGCCCGCTGAACTGCACCCATGTGTGGAACTACGAGATGACGCTGTCGAAGCTGTATCCCTCGCTGGAGCGCACCATGCGGCAGACCGATCTGCTGGCCCAGCAGCGCGAAGACGGCGGCATCATCTTCCGCACCGTGCTACCGCTCTATCTGCCACGCTGGCCGGAGAAGGACCCAGACAGGCCGACCGTGGCATGCGACGGACACTGGGGCACGATCCTGAAGACCTACCGCGAGTACCGCCAATCCGGGGACGAAGAATTCCTGGAAGAGCTGTGGCCGAGTGTCAAGCGGGCCTTTGAATACGGCTTTGCTACCTGGGACGAGAACGGCGACGGGATGCTGGAAGGGCGACAGTGGAATACATACGACCTGAACTACTGGGGTAAGACGACCTATACGACCGGATTGTACCTGGCGGCCTTGCGGGCCGGTGAGAAGATGGCTGAGGTGACGGGTGATGTGGAGCTGGCCGCAGACTGCCGGCAGCGCTATGAAAAGGGCTACCAGGTGGTGGATGATGAGCTATTTGACGGCGAGTACTACATCCAGGATGTGGATGAGGAAGCGCATCCTGAAATGCAATATGGGAAGGGGTGCCTCACGGACCAGCTCTTCGGGCAGTGGTGGGCACATGCACTGGATTTGGGTCATATACTGCCTAAAGAACACGTAGCAAGCGCCCTGATGGCGATTTACAGGTACAACTTCCGCCACGACTTTGTCGGATTCAAGCAGCAGCCGCGCACCTTCGCCTCGCCGGAGGATAAGGGCGTGCTGATTTGTAGCTGGCCCCACGGCGGCCGCGCGGAGAAGCCGATGCTGTATTGCGACGAGACCTGGAGCTCCCTGGCCTATCAGGTCGCCGGAGGCATGATCTATGAGGGCATAATCGAGCCGGCGCTGGTACTGGTGAAGGCCGCCCGTGAGGTCTATGACGGCACCCGACGCAGTCCGTGGAATGAGGTGGAATGTGGCGACCACTATGTCCGGCCGATGAGCAGTTGGCTGCTGCTGGAAGCCGCCCAGGGCTATCGCTACGACGCCGCCGAGCAGAGCCTGGGTTTCGGGCCCAAGATGACGCCCGAAGACTTCCGCTCATTCTTCATCACCGCTTCTGGCTGGGGCACCTTCAGCCAAACCGTCAGCGACGGTCAGCAGCAGGTGACGCTCAGTCTGAAGTGGGGAGAGCTGGCGCTGGCCCGGCTGGAGCTGGACCTTGCTGAGGGTATTACGGCAAACGACATCAAGGTCTCAGTACCAGCTAGTACAGAGCAAATAGATGGCCGGCTGATAATCAGCTTTGCCGAGGTGGCAAATCTGAAACCCGACGACCAGATCGAAGTGACGATCAGATAAGCAAGCGCCCTGGCAAACACAAAGCCCGCTGCAGTCATGCCGTAGCGGGCTTAGTCTGTGTGGATGGTGCAATTGCTCAGTCGCGCTTGACGCCACAGGCCAGCAGAACAGCGTATTCACGCCTGGTGCCGAGATGATCCGTCTCCACCTCAGTGGCCGGCTCAATCAGCGCCACGTGGAAATGGCCCTGCAACTCGTAGTGTAGCTCATCCTCGGAGTAAAAGTGCATGAGCTGGCCCGGGAGTACCTCGAAGGTGTCGGGTTCAATCTCGCGGCCGTGGCCGTAGCGTTCGTCATGCGCGGAAAGCACAGTGACTATCGCCACGCCGCCGGGCCGCAGGTGTTTGCTAAGCAGGCGCAGGACGCGCTGCCTCTCCCGGAACTCAAACAGGTGCAGAATGTTGGGCGCAAACACTCCGTCAAACCTGCCCATGTCACGCGTGGGCAGTGAAGGGTCGTCAACGAGGTAGCGGATGGCGAGGTCGGCGGCCACGTCTCTGGTGGCAGCCATGCGGACGGCAAGCGCCATCAGATCAAAAGCGGTGACCGAGAACCCGGCCGCCGCCAGAAAACGGGAATAGCGGCCAGTGCCGCAGCCGGGATGCAGTATCGAATAGGCGCCCGCCCGGGCCAGGACCCTGGCTACAACGGCCAGGACCTCGTCTTCAGGTTCCTCAACTGCTTGCTGGGCACCGTCCTGCTCCTGGTCAGGTTCTTCGACGGGCACTGTCATCACATTTCATCCCTCAAGCGAGCCAATTCACACTGCCCACCCGGGCCGCGTTACTGTCTGATGCTCTTGGCGCTCCAGCCTCGCCGCAACCTTGTCGCCAATATAGCTCTCAACGTAGCCGGCGGGTCCATTATACTACTAGCTTGCGCGAGTATCAAACTGCCCCAACGGTGTCCTGTTCCCGCATTGCCCCACCTGTCCACACGCAACATGTCAGGTAGGCTGATACTGCTTGTTGGGGCTACGAATCACAGGCTGGAAAGCCCCGCCTTCGCTAAAGCTACGGCGCGCAAGCTTGTGCCACCCGAACATATTTGACATTTACAGGCAGGCAGGTAGGAACTGCGCAATCGGCGAACTATACTCTGCGGATCAAATTCGCCACACGGACTGTAATTTCCTGCGGACCGGTGAAATAAATCATGCAAACAGTTGAACTCACAGTGGAATTGAAGATACCTGACGTGACGGCACTGACAGCGGCAAGTGCGCTGCGGCGCCGGCTGGGGTACGAAGCTGTCCTCGTGGAGCTGCGCAGATCGGACTATTACCGTCTGAGCCTTGCAACCGACAGCGAGCAGGAAGCGCTACAGATAGCCGAGGACCTCGCGGAAAATACCAACCTGTTTGTGAACCCGAACAAACACCGCTACGAGGTGGCTGCCGGGGTACACAACGCCGCGGCCGCCACGGCGGACGGAGCCTGTGCGGTCAATGTGCTGGTAACTGACCCGGAAAGTGGCTCCGGTGACGCGATACTCGGCGCGCTGCAGGGCCGGCTGGGCTACCGGGACCAAGTCAGCGAGGTGGTGGCCGGGAATCTGTGGACCGTGGTGCTGAAGGCGGATAGCAGAGAGCAGGCCGAGGCTATCGCCAAAGAGATCGCGGTGACTGAATCGCGCGGCGAAGGCCTGCTTCTGAATCCCCATTATCAGGAATATGAGATGTGGTGAGCCGGTGGCGGTGGTTGGGCTGCTGTCTTACCGGACCGACAGCAGTGACTGATTCGCATCGAAATGTAGCACAGCACGTGAGCGGCTTTGAAAAGGTGAACACGTTCCCATGAAGACGCGGTGGCAGAGAGCGATTCGCTGGTTGCATCCGGGGCTGCGCGTAAAGCGCTGGTTCCTGCTGACGCTTGTGGGCATCGCGGTGGCCGCGATCGGCGTTGTGCTGGTGCTGAATCTTTTTGCCTATGAGCTGACGGTTTACAGCGGAGGTCCACTGGGCGCGAGCATCGTCGGCACGGCGGCCATCGTGCTGGGGCTGATCCTGGTGGCGGTATCGCTGCGGCAGGTGGTCAGATCGGTGGCCACGGCGCTATTGCCTGACGAGGACCAACTTGTAGATGTGATGTTAACGCGGCGGCGGCGGGCGATGGGGCCGGTAGTTGTGACTATCGGCGGCGGGACCGGCCTTTCGTATCTGCTGCGCGGCCTGAAGAAGCGCACCTCCAACCTCACGGCGGTCGCGACGGTCTCGGACGATGGCGGCAGTTCGGGCCGGCTGACCAGGGAGATGTCTATCTTGAACCTGCCGCCGGGCGATATCCGCAACTGCCTGTTGGCGCTGGCCGACGAAGAGCCGCTGATGACGCAGCTTCTGCAATATCGCTTCAATGGCAACAGCGGGGGGTTGGAGGGCCACAGCCTGGGCAACCTGCTGATCGCGGCGCTGACCGACATCACCGGCGACTTCGAACTGGCCGTCAAGGAGACCAGCCGCGTTTTGGCCATCCGCGGTCGCGTGTTGCCACCGACGTTGCAGCACGTTGAGCTGTGCGCACGCACAGTCAACGGGACCGAGCTGCGCGGGGAGACCAATATCGCTACTTCTCCCCAGCCAATAGATTACGTGTATCTTGATCCGCCCGCCCCGCCAGCGGTGCCCGATGTATTAGAGGCGATCGCGGACGCGCGGATCGTAGTTATCGGCCCAGGCAGTACCTACACCAGCGTAATTCCCAACCTACTGGTCCGGGGAGTGGCGGAGGCGCTGGCGAACACATCAGCTATGCGCATCTTCGTCTGTAACGTGATGACGCAGCCGGGCGAGACCGATGATTTCAAGGCATCCGACCATGTGGCGAGCATTGAGAGGCACGTTGATTCGCCGGTTCTTGATTATGTCATAGTCAACACTCGGCGTCCGGACAGGTCAATTCTGGAGCGCTACAGCACGACGGGGGCAAATTTCGTAGAGCCTGACGTTGCGGTGATTGCGCGGATGGGCTACATCCCGGTGGGCAGCGCGCTGTTGTCGGAGGATGACTTTGCGCGTCACGACCCTGATAAGTTGTCGGATGCGATAGTGCGGCTTGCGGCGGAGGAGACCAAGATAGGCTTGTAAAAGGGAGCAATATATAGTATAAACTGAAGAGTATAACGATATATTCTTTGCAGACCTCACCACAGTAGCGCTGTTGTGGAGTGGGTAAGGCATTGTAGCTAAGAATAGTACGTGGTTGAATCTCACGTATCTCGCTAGGAGGATAAGACTGTGTCTGTCAAGGTTGGTATCAACGGTTTTGGTCGCATCGGGCGTCAAGTGTTTAAGGCTATCCACGAGAATTACTCTGGCGAAGTGGAGGTAGTGGCGGTAAATGACCTGACTGATGACGCGACGCTGGCGTATCTGCTCAAGTATGACAGTGTCTATGGCCGCTTCGATGCTGAGATTGCAGACGGCGATGGCGCCATCATCGTCAACGGCACGAAGATCAAGAGCCTGGAGGAGCGGGACCCGGCGAACTTGCCGTGGGGTGATTTAGGCGTAGATGTGGTGCTGGAGTCGACCGGCTTTTTCCGCGAGGTCGAGGACGACCCGAAGGAGGATGCCTACAAGAAGTCGGCCTACCAGCACATCGAGGCCGGCGCCAAGAAGGTGATCATCTCCGCTCCTGCCAGTGGCAAGGCTGAGCACCTGGCCACTGTCGTTCTGGGCGTCAACGACGATACCTATGATCCAGCCCAGCATAGCCTGATCTCCAACGCATCGTGCACCACGAACTGTCTGGCTCCGATGTGCAAGGTGCTGCATGAGAACTTCACCATCGTCAACGGCATCATGACCACCGTGCACAGCTACACCTCTGACCAGAACCTGATGGACGGGCCACACAAGGACCTGCGTCGTGCGCGCCACGCGGCAGAGAACATCGTGCCCACGAGCACCGGTGCAGCATCGGCCATCGGTGTGGTGATTCCGGAGCTGGACGGGAGACTGGATGGCATCGCCCTGCGCGTGCCCACCCCTACCGGCTCAGTGACCGACCTGGTGGTCAATGTCGAGAAGTCCACTTCCGTTAAGGAAGTCAACGCCGCCTTCAAAGCCGCCGCCGAGGGCGAACTGGCCGGATATCTGGAATACACTGAACTCCCCATCGTGCGCGCCGATATCGTCGGCAACCCGGCCTCCTGCATTCTCGACTCAGAGTACACTAAGGTCATTGACGGGACTCTGGTCAAGGTGCTGGGCTGGTATGACAACGAATGGGGCTACTCGAGTCGCACCGCCGAACTGCTCAAGATAATCGGCGAAAGTCTCTAGGCCCCATTATTCGAAAAACCCTCGGGCTGGAAGCCCGAGCTACGCGAGGATATTTTGCCAAGCTCGCGCCACATGTGAGATTGAGAACAGTTGGTAGGCACGGAGGCGGATGGCGTCACGTCCGCCTCCATTGTGTCACTAATAGCAGTACAGTTCAGAGCCGAACAAGTCAGATAAACGGGTGAGTGACCATGCACAAGGCTACCGTCAGGGACCGGGATATAAACGGGAAGACGGCGCTGGTCAGAGTTGATTTCAATGTGCCGCTCAAAGATGGTCAGATAGAAGACGATACGCGCATAGTGGCTTCCCTACCTACCATCGAGTATCTGCTGAAACACGGCTGCAAGGTCATTCTGTGTGCTCACCTGGGTCGGCCCAAGGGAGAAGTGGTGCCGGAGCTGAGCCTGGCGCCTTGCGCCGACCGGCTGAGCGAACTGCTCGGCAAACGCGTTGGCTTCGTCGAAGATTGCATCGGCCAGGAAGTCGCGGAGAAGGCCGTACAGATGCAGGCCGGCGACGTGCTGCTGCTGGAAAATACCCGCTTTTACTGTGCTGAGAAATCGAAGAACGAAGGCGAGATGCTGGAGTTTGCGGAGAAGCTGGCTGCGCCGGCGGAGCTGTACGTTAACGACGCTTTCGGTGCCGGCCATCGCAACCACGCCTCTACCTACGGAGTGACCAAGTACCTGAGCCCGTGCGTAGCCGGGCTGCTGGTCGAGGAGGAAATCGAGCAACTGACTCGTATTCTCATCGCTCCCCAGGAAGGCTTTGTGGTCGTGCTGGGCGGCGCCAAAGTGGAGGACAAGATCGGCGTAATCAAGGCCCTGTTGCCCAAGTGCGAGAAGATGCTGATCGGTGGTGCGATGTCGTGGGCGTTTTTCAAGGCGAAGGGCATGGAAGTCGGGCTGTCGCTGTGTGAGCCGGAAAGTGTAGAGTCTGCCGAGGAGGTCCTTGCCACCATGGGTGCTGACTTGCAGAAATTGATGCTTCCCGTGGACGTGTACATGCAAAACGTCGCTGGGGACCACCAGATAAAGTACGCGGCCGCCGATGCCATCGAACCGGGTTGGGACGCCCTCGACATCGGGGACGAGACGCGCAAGAGCTATGCCGACACCATCCTCAAGGCTGCCAACGTCTTCTGGAACGGACCGATGGGTAAGTTCGAGAACAAACCCTTTGACGAAGGCACTTTCGCGGTCGCCAAAGCGATGGGGGCCTGTCCCGGCTTCAACGTCGTCGGCGGGGGCGACTCTGTGGCCGCCGTCACGAAGATGAGGGTAGCTGACGCCATAGACCACATCTCCACCGGCGGCGGCGCGTCGCTGGAATTCCTGGAAGACGGCTCGCTTTCGGCGATTGAGGCGCTTGATAGCAAATAGTATTCCTGGAGGAACATTATGCGAACACCAATTATGGCCGGAAACTGGAAGATGAATTGTGACAATCCTGCAGCCGTGGAACTGGCCAAGGGTATCGTCGAGGGCAGCGCCGACCTGTCAGGCTGCGAAGTTATCATCTGTCCGCCCTTCACCGCGCTGAGCGCAGTCAATGAGGCAATCAATAATAGCGCCGTGGCACTCGGCGGCCAGAACTTCTTCTGGAAACCCGACGGCGCATTCACCGGCGAGATTGCCGCCGACATGCTGCTTTCCTGCGGCTGTGAGTACGTCATCATCGGCCACTCCGAGCGCCGTGGCCGCTTCGGGGCAATTGACGAGGACTTCACCGAAGAGCTGCAGTCGGTATTCGGCGACAACGACGCCACCGTGAATATCAAGCTGAAGGCCGCCGTGGATGCGGGCATCAAGCCCATCGTCTGCTGCGGCGAACTGCTGGCCGAACGCGAAAAAGGCATGACCGATGCCATCGTCAGCGACCAGGTCAGGGCCATGCTCGACGGCTGTAGCGAACAGCAGTTGCACAGCGTCACCATCGCCTACGAGCCGGTTTGGGCCATCGGCACCGGCGAGGTCTGCGAGGCCGACGAAGCCAACCGCGTCTGCGGCCTGATCCGCGCCGTAGTGGCCCAGGCCGCCGGGCAAGAGATTGCTGACAATATGCGCATCCTCTACGGCGGCAGCGTCAAGCCGGACAATGTGGAGGGCCTGATGGCGCAGCCGGAGATTGACGGCGGCTTGGTCGGCGGCGC
>JALGTY010000473.1 GCA_029821145.1 Candidatus Zipacnadia bacterium | reverse complement strand
GGCACTGCCTTGATATGCTCCTCGATGTCCTCGCGGTACGTCTTCACCGTAAGCGGCACGGCTATCTTCTCGCCGCCCGCTGGAGTCAAGGTGATCTGGACATCTTTCATGCCGCGGTCCGCGCGGAAATAGAACCGAGTGAAGGTGCGCCGGCCCGGCTTAGTTCTGTCCAGCAGCGTCACACCCTCCGGCGTTACCACAGCCACCTCGACATCGGGCGCAAGTGGAAGCTGCACCCAGAAAACCTGCTCCACGGCTCGTCAGATTCGGCCCAGGGATCGGGCAGGTCAGCCCCAAAGCTCATGCTCATAACAGACACCACCAGAGTACAAACAAGAATGGTTGTCAGGTAACGCATTTGAGATCGGCCTCTCTTTCTAGAGTGGCTAAGTTGTTGTTGCACTTCGCAGCACCGGCACCCACACACGCATCGCCGACGCGCCACGGTTGGCCCAGGCGTAGTAAGGTATTGCGCACACAGGCACGCGCTGCCAACTGGTAGTCTGCCTGATGGTGGCCGGCCTGTACAGCGGCCCGTCCCGCAGGCTGAGCGTCGGACGCAGCCCCTCGCCGCGCAGCACTGTCACACCACCTAGCAATTCGGCCTGATGCTCGACCTGCCAGTGCTCGGCCGCGAGCCGGTCATCGGCCAGGTGCAAGTCACGCACCGGCATCTCGGGATTGTCCACATCTTCGAAGCAATACACTACCGGCCCGCGCTGAATCGCCACGCACCCGTGGTTGTCGGCCACATACGGATGACTTTGCGTGAACCGGACCGGCATCGGCAGATGCAGCTCAACGGTATCGCCCGGCTGCCAGGTACGTTGCAGAGCCAGGTAAGCGCCGGTCTTGGGGCTCTCGGCTGCCGGCTCACCGTTTACCAGCACTGTAGCTCCCTCGGCCCACGTCGGTATTCGCAGCATCAGAGCGAAGTCGGCGCCGGCGGCCGGATTGAGAGTTATCTTGACATCCTCTTCCCAGGGATATGCCGTCTCGACCTGCAACTGCACCGGGGTGCCATCCTCCAGCCCAAGGTCGGCCTCGCAGGCGTCGTAGAAATGCACCCAGATGCCCTCTGCGCTGGTGGTGAAGAGATACCCGGGCAGTGACGCGATGGTGCGCTCGACATTGGGCGGGCAGCAGGTGCACGGCCACCAGGCCTGCCGCTGCCAGCCGCCTTCGGCGCTCGGGTGCGTGCTAGCCGAGTCGGTGTTCGCCGCCAGCGGATTGCTATAGAAGTATTCGGTGCCCGCTAGTGACACGCCGGACAGGAAGCCGTTGTAAATGATGGTCTCCATGACATCTGCGAACCTGGCCTCGCCGGTAATCAGCAGCATCCGCCAGCCCCACATGAAATGGGCAATCTGGGCGCACGTCTCCGCATACGCTCGCAGGTTGGGGAGTTCGTAGGGCTCGCCGAACTCCTCGTCCCGGTAGTGCGCTCCAACGCCGCCGGTGATGTAGATCTTACCAGCAATGAGGTCGTCCCACAGGTGCTCGAGGTTGGCAAGCATCTTCTCGTCGCCGGTCTCGGCATAGTAATCGGCGCCACCACAGCAGAGGTAGCCGGAGCGCACGCAGTGGCCGACTAGGTGCCTGCGCTCGGCGATGGGGGCAAAGCCGAAGGCGGCCTGGGGGCGGGCGAGGAGTGAGGCAGCGAGGTCGAGGTAATCCTGGCGGCCAGTTGCACGGTACAGTTCGACAAGCGCCATCTCAATCTCGGGGTGACTGTCGGTATCCGTGCGACCTCCGGGGCCGAACTCAGAGACGAGGAGGTCGGCAAAGCGGCAGGCGACATCGAGGAGGGCCTCGTCGCCGTCGGCGCGATAGCGAGCCACGGCGGCCTGCATGAGATGGCCGGCACAGTAGAGCTCATGGGAATGGCCGGCGTCAATAGTGTCGAAGCGCGTGTCGGTCAACTCGCCCACGAACCAGGTGTGCAGATAGCCATCTGGCTGCTGGGCCGCGGCGATCTCGGCGGTGACGCGATCCACGCTCTGGCGGAGTTGCGGGAGGTCGTAAGACTGCAGGGCAAGGGCGGCAGCTTCGAGCCATTTGTACAGGTCGGAGTCAGTAAAGCGCGGCCCGAGACGCTCCGCCTGCTTACTGCCGATGAGCCTGCGGAAATTGTCCATCACTCCATGCTCTTCGAGCAAGTCGTGCAGCGCCGGAATGCTTGCTTCAGCATTGGCCTCCATGCGCGGCTTCCAGAACCCGTCGGCCATCTCCACCGAGCCGACCGGCATGGACTTCAACCGCGCATAAGGGCTGTCGCGGGTATCAACTATGCCCGCTGTCCGCCAATCGTTGGATACCGAAGAAGTCATAGCTCGTACCTCCTATGTTCATCCCGCCATGCCGATTGCCTTCCGCCGGTATGACTGGGGCTGCCCCATAGCATCACTGTCTAGCCCGGATTATTCGTGAGTAAAATGGGAGACTTGGCAATATTGGACAGACAAGCCGTCTATGAGCACGTAGAGCCGTTCTTGCTAGGTAGCGCAAAATGACACACTGTCATAGCCAACGGCCTCGGGCTGGAAGCTGAGAACGCTATCACGTTCTCACCTGAGTGTGGCAAAGAGCGCCACACTCAGGCCGAGCTACGCGTTTTGTGAATTATTCGGACTAGAAGCGGTTTCAAAACCTCGTTTTCGGAGACTCACAGGCTAGAAAGCCCCGCCTTTGCTAAAGCTACGGCGGACGGGATGGCGGGCCAGCTTGTGCCACGCGAACGCGTT
>JALGTY010000472.1 GCA_029821145.1 Candidatus Zipacnadia bacterium | reverse complement strand
CCGCGACCATGTCTCTCCGTTGTCATCGCTGATCCGCCCGACGACACCGTACAGCTCCTCCAGACGGCTGCCGAAGGTGAGCAGGATTCTCCCGTCCGCGAGTTGCAGGAAGTGAGCCGGATGCTGCATCGGGTTCGATAAGTAGTAGCGCTCCTCCCACGTCCGTCCCTCATCCTGCGATGTGTGCATTACCAGCGCCGGCTCGGAGTTGCTTCCCTCGATGTCAGTCCGTGCCGTCGGGCCCCAGCTAGTTCTCGCCGCTGCCAGAAGCGTTCCATCCGCCGCCCTGAACAATGGGGTCTCGGTACAGCCCGTCTCTGCAATGGTGGCTGCGTATTCCCAGGTCCGCCCGCCATCAGCACTGCGCAGCATGTGGCAGCTACCGTCAGATGGCTTCCCCTCCTCTTTGATGCTCGTGTAGTAGCCGACCAGGAGCTCGTCCCCGTTGATGACGATATCGCCAAAGGGCGTCGCTCGCTCTATGCCCGGCGGTGGCGGGGCTTCCGAGGTCTCTTCCCACGAGTAGCCATTGTCGGCCGACAGGCAGGAGATGGTAGAAAAGGGCGTTCGCAACAGCCCTTCAGTCTCGGGGTCGCGGTTGTGCCCTGCGCACAGCACGATCAGCTCGCCTTTGGTGTTGAGGCCGGCCGCCACATTCATCCGTATCGTGTTCGGCTCATGGTGCGTTATCTGGCTGCGCTGGGCCCACGTATCTCCGCCGTCGGAGCTGACCCATAATTCCACATCTGCCTCCATCCCCGCATGACTTGGCTTGTTGTGCACCACTGCACTGATATCTCCATTCGGCAGCAGCGTCAGGTTGGGCCAGGCACAGTACTCCGGCGCAGTGATGGTATGAAACGCGCCCTCCGGGATTTGAAATGTGTACGCCATATCGGTTCATTCCTTTCTTTCACGTCCGCTGCAGATTCCGCAGCATGCTGTCAGGTTTTCTGCTACAATAGTGCCAGCACCAGGCCGTCTGCGGTGACGTGCAATGCTTCGTGCACTATCGCTTGGACGCGCTTTTCTCGGCGTTTGTCGCCTGAAGTCAAACTGGATAATTCGACATCAACAGGGGAATACATCCTTGACTACCTCATACCTGGCAGGTTCCTGCTCTCAAATCCGATTCCTGCTCTTACATTCCGGGAACCAATTATGATCTTTACACACCTGAGCTTCACACAGGCAAGAAAAGGAAGCGTTCGCTGATGTCTGAGTCCAAGAAGATACTAATTTCTGCAAACGCCTTCATCGAATACCCGGAGTATTTCGCCCCGCTTGTCGAGGCTGGATACGAAGTCGGCCACCGGGAAGAAGGGCCGCTTTCGCAAGAGCGGCTCCACGAGATCCTGCCCGGCCACGTCGCGGTCATCGCGGCGATGGATGCCTACACCGCCGACGTACTTGGCTCTGCCTCCGACCTGCGGATCATCTCGCGCTGGGGCGTCGGCATTGACAACATAGACATTGACGCGGCCACGGCCAACAATATTGTGGTCTGCAACACGCCGGGCATGGTCACCAGCTCGGTGGCGGATATGACCTTTGCGCTGATGCTGAGTCTGGCCCGGGACCTGCGCGGCGCCACCCATCGCGGCCGCAATGCCGAATGGGTGCAGATGCTGGCGGCGGACTTCTTCGGCGCGACCCTCGGCCTTATCGGATTCGGCAGCATCGGCCAGGCGGTGGCGTACCGGGCCCGTGGCTTTGATATGAAGGTGCTGGCCCACGATCCGTACCCCAACCCCGAGAAAGCCGCCGAACTCGGTGTGACACTGACCGACCTGGCCACGGTCATACGGGAGGCCGACTTCCTGAGCCTGCACTGCAACCTTACGGATGAAAACTATCACATGATCGGGGCCGATGAACTGGCCGCGATGAAGCCGACGGCTTTCCTCATTAACACCGCGCGGGGCAAGCTCGTTGACAGCCAGGCGCTGCTCGATGCGCTGCAAAGCGGAGGAATTGCCGGCGCTGCGCTCGACGCGCTCGAAGAGGAGCCGCCATCTCCCGACGACCCGATACTCTCGGCCCCCAATTGCCTGATTACGCCGCACAACTCCTTCTACAACCCGACCTCGGTACGGCTTGTCAATACGCAGGTCGTGCAGAATATTCTCGACGTTTTGGCCGGACGCAAGACGCCATTTGTGCTCAATCCGGAAGTAATGTGATTCGTGCAAGTCTGTACGGCCTCTAAGGAGGCGCAGAGCTATGCCAATATGCAAGATTACCGTTTCTCGCAATGACGAGGTCTATGAATGTTTCCCCGATTTAGTGCACACCAACTCCGGCAAGCTCATTGTCATCTACCGCGAAAGCGACAGCCACGGAGATGATGGCGAATCGTGGTCCGAGCGATTCGTGCTGATTGAAAGCTACCAAGAGGAGGGAGTGCTGTTCAAGTACAACTGCCCGCGGATTTCGCAGCTTGCCGACGGGCGGCTGGTGGCGATTTGTGACGGCTACCCGGTGCCGCCGGGCGAGAGTTTTGACCGCACCACTTCGTACAGCTTCTTCTGGTACAGCGAGGACGACGGGGAAACCTGGTCGGAGCCAGTCAAGACACCGATAACCGGGATCGTACCCGACAAGCTGTTTGAGACCAAGGACGGCACCTGGCTGGTGGCGGTGCATGTGGGCGTAGCGGGGGAGGAGTACCTGCACCAGCGCGTGTTCCGGTCCACCGACCAGGGCGAAAGCTGGGAGGGCCCCATCACCGTCGTGAATCAGGAGGGCCTGAACCCCTGCGAGGCCTCCATCATTCAGCTACCGGACGGCATGCTTGTCTGCTACATGCGCGAGAACTCCGGCAAGGGCTGGCCGGCACCGAAGGCCTTCTCCACCGACGACGGGCAGAGTTGGGACGGGCCTTACGATACGGTGATGCCGGGCTGCCAGAGGCCGGTCGCCGGCCATCTACCCTCCGGCGATATTATGGTTACCTTCCGTCACCGCACCGGCGGCAATGGCCCGGGCCATAACAACTTCTGGGCCTACAAGGAGCCGGTGGCAAGCGCAGCGGCACCTGACCCCGCGGAGCAGGGCGGCATCATCATGGCCCTCGATCACGATGGCCACGCGCGTGCCGATACCGGCTATTCCGGCTGGTGCGTGCTTGATGATGGCACCATCCTCGTCGTCAACTACATCATGGACGACGCTGACATGGCGCAGATACGCGGCTACTATTTCCGCGAGGAGGATTTCTGAGCGGAACGGCCGCGCCAGCTTCGTACGCCTGTGTGCACTTTGGCGGAGTTTCTTCCGTAATATTTTTGTATATCGTTGAAGGTGATTGCTGTGGGTCTGCGGAATTGTATTGTGAGTAAGGGACAATAAGCCGTTGAATGTAGGAGATAGAAAGGGGCAGAACAGATGGTAAAGCTTGGCGACTGGCTGAGTGAGGCTTGGGAAATAGTAAAAGGCGACATGGTTACATTCGCGCTGGCTACTCTCGTAGCGGGGCTTCTGGCAAGTACGGTCATACTTGCAGGGCCTATGTGCGTAGGCTTTTTCATAATGGTCAACAAGAAGCTGCGTGGCGAGCAGATTTCGGTGGGTGACATTTTCGAGGGCTTCCAGAAATTCGCCCCTTCGCTTGTTGCCTACCTTATCATAGCTATTGGTGGAGGCGTCATCGGCTTCGTCCTCGGCATCACAGGCGTGGGCACGCTCTTGGCTCCGTTTCTGGGCCTTCTGATCGGCGGCGCTATGTTCTACACATTCCAGATCATCGCCGCCACTGACGCTGACGGTATCACCGCCATGAAAACATCGTGGGAAAAGACCAAGTCAAACTACGTGATGTACTGTGTCACCTACTTGGTTTACGGGCTCATCGCTGAGCTAGGTATTATTGCGTGCATTGTAGGTGTGTTCGTGACCACCGCTATCATGGGTGTCGCCATGGCCGTGGCCTATCGCGACAACTTCGGGCTTGAGGGCACTGCCGCCGCGCCAGCCGCACCACCCGCTGCGCCGGCACCCGAAGCCCCGCCGCCCACGGCACCTGCACCCGCACCTCCTGCACCTGCACCTCCTGCACCTGCGCCACAGCCTCCGGCACCTGAGCCGCCTGACGAGCCGCCAACACCTGCCGAATAGGCAGAAGAGGCGTCGCACGCTAAGAAACACGCAACAAAAGGGTCTGCCTGCATGGCAGGCCCTTGTCGTTAGCATGATCGTCTGGCAATTCCGGTCTGGCCGAAAAGGT
>JALGTY010000063.1 GCA_029821145.1 Candidatus Zipacnadia bacterium | reverse complement strand
AGTAACCGAAGCAGTGGCCGAGAGCATGGAGGTAAAGCCCGAGTATGTCACGGTGTTGCTGCAGGAGTATCCGAAGGCCAACTGGGGCATGGGTGGCAAGCCGTCGTCAGAGGTCTTTCCCGACGAGGGCCCGTAGGATGCTGCAAGTGACTTGTGCCGGAGACAATCCGTCCTTCGAGGGCGGGAGGAGCTACAGTGATGGAACAGAAGTTGACTGGCCTGATTGATGAGCGCAGCGAAGAGATCTTCAAGCTGCTTCAGGATCTGGTGCGCATAGAGACTACCAATCCGTATTCGGGAGATGCGAATCCGGCGGGCGAAAAGCCGGGGCAGGAGTATTTGCTGCCGATATTGGAGGAAATGGGCGCAGAGATAGATATGTTCGACTGCCCCGACGACATCTACGAGCGCACCGATGTCATCGGCCCGATGAACCGCAATTTCAAGGACCGACCGAACCTTGTCGGGACGTGGGATTTCGGCGGCGACGGGCCCACTGTTATCGTCAACGGGCACATGGATACAGTCGGTATTGATACTTACGATGGCGAGCCGCTGAGCGCGAGTATCGTGGACGACAGGATGCTCGGCCGTGGCACCAGCGACTGCAAGGGCGGCATCACGGCAGGCATCAGCGCCATCAGAGGCCTGTTGGCCGTCGCCGGCAACCTGAGCGGGAAGCTGATATTCCAAAGCGTTGTTGATGAGGAGTGTAACGGCAGTGGCGCCGGCACGCTGGCCTGCATCGAGGCCGGCTACACCGGTGATGTGGCCGTATTCGTGGACGGTAAGGATGATACCATCACCATCGGCTGCAATGGCTGTCTGACCGCTGGGGTAGATGTTGAGGGGCTGGCAGGACACGCGGCCCGTGGCACCGGCGTCAATGCCATCGAAAAGGGTCTAATCATTCAGGAAGCGATATACGAGTTCAAGCGCGACCGGGAGGCGCAACGGCCCGAGGCGCGGCTGAACCTGGGGGTATTTCGCGGCGGCACCCACCCGGCAGTCGTACCCGCTGAGGCGCGGCTGGAAATGAACATGGTCTATGAGTTGGACGAAGCACAGGCCAGCCGGGAGCAGACCGGTATCTGGGGTGGCGTTGTGGTCAGGCAGGAGTACGAAAAGTACCTCCGCGCCGCCGAGCAGGAAGACCAGTGGCTGCGCGAACACCCCTGCAAGATCACCTGGATCAAGGACCTGGTGCCGTTCAGCGAGGACGAGGATCAGCCGCTGGTGCGGGAGATGTCTGACGCTTTTGAGAGCATTACCGGACAGCGGCCGGAGGTTGACCGGATGGTGGCTTGGACCGACGCCTGCTGGCCCTCGGCTTATGCGCAGATCCCGACGATCCTGTACGGGCCGGGTGCTAGCGACGCCCCGCACAGCGACAACGAGTACATTGACCTGGGAGCGCTCATCCGTTGCATCAAAGTCCTGGGCGTATTCCTGCTGCGGCAGTTGAGATGAGCCAAACGAGGGATGGCATTACAGCACTGCAGCCGCTTCCACGAGGGCGCCGCTTTGACTACGCTACGATTTCACAAGCCTAGTTTCAGGTTATCCAACTGTTGCAGCAACCCTAAGGCAAGAGGAGTCCACGGGGAGTCGAATTCAGGCGCAGTTCGATCATTGGTCTCGAAGGTGCACAGTACGGTGCGGGCTTCCTTATACTTCTCCAAGGCTAGCAGGCAGACACCCCGGTAATAGCGCACCTCCAGTAGGCGGTCGCTCTCAGCGTAGCGGGTCGCAAAATCGTCAAGCTGTTGCAGCGCACGGGCCGGGTCCTCGGCGATGTCGAGGATGATAAGGTCGAGATACGCATCAGCGAAGGCGCCGGTTTCGTTAGTGGGATCAAGCTGCACGGCTTTCTGCAGATGGGGCCGCGCGTCGTCGAAATGTTCCAGTTCAATGAGAATGTGGCCGACCTCGGCATACGCAGTGGCAGTGGGCTCAGTGGCAATCTGGCGCAAGCCGCCGATGAGCCGCCCAATTTTTTCCAGCCGCAGGGCAAACGCGGCGCCTGCGATGGCAAGGTCACGTGACCTTTGGCTGCCGCGCCTGGTCGGAGTGTAGCCGTAGTGGCGGAAATACTCGTGAGCATTACCTTCTAGGAATAGGAATATCGGCAGGACTGGGAATTGGGTTATCCATGTGTCGGTTTGGTCCACAACGCCGATGCCGAAAGTGGCACAGAACTGCTTGAGTGCCGGATCG
Organism: Candidatus Zipacnadia bacterium; assembly: GCA_029821145.1. Classification (GTDB taxonomy): domain Bacteria; phylum Armatimonadota; class Zipacnadia; order Zipacnadales; family UBA11051; genus UBA11051. The sequence continues at coordinate 11,446 of JALGTY010000063.1, read as the reverse complement.
TCGGCGTTGGCAGCGAACAATTCAAACTTGCCGAGCTCTCTGACAACGTCCGGTTGTGTGAGTATCGAGGTGATGAGGGTTCGGCAATGCCTGTCATCCGGGCTGTAGCCGAAAACCAGAATCGGCTTGCCACTTTCTGCCGCCCGGGCTTGGGCGGCGCCAAAGGTGGGGTGCCAGTGCACATCAGGTGTGACCGCGCTGGCGGGCCCCGTCATAGGCACGGCTACTGCAAGGGATGCCACGATCACGTACAAGAGCAATTGACGACTTCTCATGACGCCGCCTCCGGGCTACTGGAGTTTGACTTGCTCGATCAGTATAGAATAATGTATCCTGCGGGCCTTGTCCAAAAGTATATCGTAAGTTATGCTATGGTACAAGTATTGGTTAATTATGAATAGGACTGCGGCGGGCGGTCGTGTAACGGCCTGGTATTGCAGCGGGTCTGAGTCGAAAGGTGGCCAGGCGCTGACCACATGAATAATGAGGCGTCGAGAAGGTCCATATTGAGGTTGTTTGCGTGTGCTGGCGCGGTGCTGTTGTGTGCCGATATGCTCGCGTTTAGGCTCTTGGGACACAACGGCACCGCCGGCGTCAGCGAATATGTGGGAATTGCTGTTGATAGCCGCATACTTGACTGGCTGTCATTCATGGCCTGGCCTGCGTTTGTGCTCATCGGTGTCAGCATGTGGCTCGCACCGCAGCTCAAGGAGGTCCGGGACGAAGCCGGGACCCGGGCTAGGATCTGCTTTTCGTTACTGTTGCTCGGATATGTGACCGATGCGGTAGGACGCATGCTTGTGACCGAGCCTGTAATCGGCAACGTGTTGGCGATGTTTGGTTCGGCGATGCAGTTGGGTGCGGCCGTGGTCTATTTGCGGGCCACGTGGCAATACGTTGGGCGCTCCTTGCACCCATCCGTTCGCGACATTCTGTTACAGATCGGGGCCCTGTGGTTATTGGGGACAGTGGCTGTACACTTCGCTTACAATGTGAGCGCTGCGGTGGAATACGCGGGTGTTGTCTATCTGCGTTCATCTGATGCCGTGTACAAAGGATTTGCCCTGGGTTTCGTCGGCAATACAGGTCTATGGCTGCTAGCCTCGATAATGCCACGTTTCCTGGGTACTCAGGAACCGCGTCGCCGCGCCGTCAACAGTATAGTGGCCTACAATGTTTTGCTTGTAATGTGGGTACTTGGTGAGGCGTGGTGTCTGCCGTATCCGTACACCTGGGTGCGTCTGCCGCTGGCGCTCACGGGGCTGGGGCTGGCCGCTGTCACGCTTTACATGCTCAGGGACCTGAGCGCTCTTGAGTACCTTAGGGCACGGGCAGAAGATGGGCGCCGCGCTCTGGCTAAAGTCGCCGCCTCTGTTGCTGTGGTGAGCATGCTTGCAGCCGTAACGATCATAGCCGGCATCGGCGTATGGCTGGGAAGCACTAGCGAGGTGTCACTTCCTCCTGTCAGCCACACGCTGAGAGAAGTGCTACGGATGGGGTTGGGTAGCTGTCTGCTGACAGCTCTGTTCGTCGGCATCCTGGGGCCACAGGTAGTGGCCGGTGTGAAGCGGGTACTGGTTTGGGCTGCGGTCGTCACGATCGGCCTGGCACTGGCGATACATGTTACAGTGGACTTACTGGTGGCGGTCACGGGATTGGATCTGGGCGCGATAGAGATGGCCGCAAGCTGGGGCAGTGGGGCGGGCCACTTACTGCTGGCCCTGTGGTTGCTTGTGACTACGTGTCGTAACTGACCACGAGCCATTCAATAACCGTGGCTGCTGCAGTTGCCGTCTAAGTTCGCCCCAGAAGAGCCGCTTTTACCCCGTGGCATGACAGTGTCTGAGGCACTTGTGACTGAGGTGTGAAAGCAATGCGACCGGACTCGCTGCGAAAGCCCGGTCACAGGAAGATGCGATCCGCTGATTCAACTGACCCAGCAAGCTTACTCGGCTTCGGGCAGGGCGAGCGGCTCGGGCTCCGGAAGAATGTCAAGCTCTCCAACAAGCGTTCCCATAGGGACTTCGTAGGCGCGGCCTTCGGAGTAGTAGCCGAGTTTTTCCAGACCTTGTTTGCTGTACTGGCGTACCAGTGCGGCTGCAGCCGCTCCCACCTTTGCCACGGTGCCGGTCAGCAACACCGGCACTGCGTCCCGGCTGCCTATCTCACCAAGCGTCCACGCCGCCTGGGCACGGAAGCGTTCAGCCAGATGGGCATTGCTGAGGATCTTGCCCACGTCTTCGACAATCCGGTTCATCGCCTCGGGGTCTTGCTGTTCGATCTCGCGCCCTTTCTTGACCAGAGCTACGGCTGCCAGGTCAAAAAGCTCGTCATCTTTTTCCAATACGCCCAGTAGCTCCTCGGTCGCGCGCTGATCATTGAGGTTAGCCAGGCCGATGATGGCCGTAGTTCTTTCCCCTACTTCCTGAGACTGTATTTGGTTGCCAAGCTCCTCCATCGGGTCAAGCGCGCAGCCGCCGGCGATGACCAGCGCCATCAAGGTCAACATAAAAGCCGCAGTTCTCAGATCCAAGCCCATCAGTTTTCCTCCGGAATGTGGATGAAGTGCACAGAGCGGCACGTGCATAAGAGCTAGGTGCCAAGTGGGCCGACGTTGCGCCGGGCCTCCTTGGCAGCCTCGCGCACCCAGTAGTGCTCGTCTGCCGCCGCAGCAGTCAAGGCCTTGTCAAGCTCTGCTTGGAACGTATCTGGTATGAGTGTGGCCTTTCCGAGCGACTGAATGGCGGCAATTCTCACGTCGCCGATACTATCGCCGGTAGCGGCGAGCAGGCTCTCAAGCAGCACATTCATTTCCTGTTCGTTTTCGTTGTTAATTGCTGCGTCCCCGAGTGCGTAAGCTGCTACGGCCCGGACGCGTTCGCTGGGTTCGGTATTCTCTAACACAGCTTCGCCGAGTGCCTTGACCCCTGCATCGGTTGCCAAGCGGCCGAGTGCTTCTGCTGTGGCTATACGTAGCGGGAGGGTGATATCTTCGGGGGCCTCAGCCTCTTCGGCGTCCTCCTCCACGCTGGGCTGGGCGATAGCAGGACGGTTAGCCAGAGCGTCGGCCAACGCGGCGATGCTTTCGGTTGCGCCCAGCGTTCCGAGAGAGCTGGCGGCGGCCGCACGCACCAGGACATTCTCGGAATCGTCTCCCAGTTTCTTGGTGAGAGCAGCTACTACGCCGTCACCTCCGAGCTTACCAAGTGCCACGGCCACGTCGCGGCGCACGAACATGAATTCGTCATCGTCGCCCTCGAGCAGCGGCAGGAGGATGGCACTGTCAGCGCTACTACCGCAGGCGCCGATTACCATCACAGCGCGCGAGCGGACCTGAGGACGGACGTTGTCAAGATAGAAGTCCACGCGTCCCACAATGCTGCGCCCGCAAGAACTCAACCCGTCTATCGCCTTCAGGAGGGCAGCGCTATCGTCGCTGTCGAGTTCGACCACGTATTCCTGAATCTTGGCGCCTCTCTGGTAGAGAGTAATGCCATAGATGGCGCCCAGTACTAGTAGGATGACAACTATTACCATTACGCTGCGTGTGTTCACCGGCAATCAACCCTCGCCCGGGCCGTGAGAAGTTCCAACGGCCAACTTTGAGATGTTAGTGGCGGCGGTGTGGCTACTTCTTCTGCAAACGCATCTTGTCGGTCAGTGCCGCTGCTGCGACAGTCTTCGCCTGGTCTGGTTGTTCCTGCTCAGGTATCTGCTTGAGCGTCTTTAGGGACTTGTCGTCTCCGATGCACTGCATGGCGACCGCAAGCCACATGCGATATCCGGGGTCCTTGGCACGCTTGTACGTCTCATAGACTTCTTCTGTCGCATACTTACCGGCCACGCCCAGTGTGGCTGCCAGCCACGGCTTGATATCGTCAGAAGCACCCTCTAATTCTTCAGTAATCGCCTCGACCGGCCCGGTCTGCATCATCGCCAGCGCGACGGCAGCCTGTACTTTAATATCATCGCTGGTGTCTCGGTCAGTCAACAGGCCGATCAGCAGCTTCGCTGCTTCGGTGAGTTGTCCGACTTCCTCGTCGGCTTGGCTTTCCGCAGTCCTTATACCAATCCAGGCCACCGACTGTCCGGCGTCGGCGGCGTATTCTCCGCCAGATTTCAGCAACTCGCCCAAGACCGTGAGACCTTCGCTGTAGCCCATGTGTCCGAGTGCTTTGATGGCACAGTGGCGCACGGTGGAAGTGGCTCTGTCGTCTGCAGCGGCCTCGGAAAGGAGCGTACCGACCTTCCCGCGCACAGCCGAATCAAGTTCGACTTCCCGGACGCCACCAATTTCGGCGAACGAGAAGGTGTCGGCGCGAGCAGATGCGCCAAGGACCAGGACGATTGCTGCGCGGTACTGGAGATCCTTGTCCTCAGCTTGTAGCATCTGTCTGAGCTTGTCTTCCGGTTGCCCCAAGCGCCACTGGTTGAGCGTCTCCATGGCAGTGTCGCGCACGCCGGGTGAGGCAGCCTGCAGACCATCGAGTAAGATGTCCACACCACCTTCGGAACTGATCTTGCCGACCGCCTCCAGGACCGCTTTGGCGACAAGCGGATCACTTCCGGAATATGCCTGCTGCAGAACGGGTAGTGCGTCCTTGCTGCGAGTGCGCCCGAGAGCAACAATGGCCGCCTCGCGGACCGTGGTGGGCTGAGTAGCGTCCCCAAGTATCTCGGAGACCGGCTGGACAGCCTCGTGACCGAGCTCACCTAGCGCAATGGCGGCCCACCTGGCCAGATGCGCGTTACTGTCTGCGTTCTTGAGCGCGCCAATCAGCGCGCTAATGGCCGGTTTGCCGATGCGGACCAGGGCCTGCTGCGCCATGTGAGGGGCCCGGACGTGATCAGAGCCAAGCACTTGCAGGAGGGCTGGGACAACGGCAGGGCCGCATTTGCTCAGCGCGTCGCGAGCCGCATAGTAAACGTGCCAGTCTGTATCAGAAAGCGCCGTGGTCAATGGTCCCACGATGACGTCAACATGGGCAGAGAGGTTGGCGGCAGTCTGTGCCCGAAGCGCCTCGGCGGCACCCCGACGAACCGCCGGGGCCGAAGCTGTGGAAAGCGCTGTAGCGAGCGGCACAACCGGCCTGGGCCCGCCGATATTTGACAATGCGCGCACGGCTAACACTTGTACTTCAGCAGAGGGGTGAGTGACCGCTTTCGCCAGTGGGCCTACTGCGGCGGGGCCGATCCGCTCCAGCGCCCGGACCAGCTCGTCGGCGATGCCTTGACGGTTGCTGATCAGGACCTGTACGAGTGGCCCGGCCGCGGTTGGGTCGGCAAGTTTCCCCACAGCCTCGGCAGCCGCTGCGCGCACGTCAGGGTGCTCGCCAGTGTCCTGCACCCGCGCGATAAGGGGTGGGCCTGCGCCATTTTCGCGTCCGACCGCGCCGAGTACGCCAAGCGAGAGGGCTGCTTTGCGACGTACTGCATAGCTATTGTCGTTCTGCAGGCAGGCCAGCAGGGGAGAAAGTACCCTCGCAGCTTCCTCAGGCGCAATGGGGCTTGTGAGTGATTGGTCGGCAATAGTCCCCAGCAGCGTTACGCCGATGCCGCGCGTGTCCGTGTTGGGGTCAGTGAGCAAGTCCTTGACGATTGCGTCGAAAGCCCCGGCCTTCATTATCTTGAGCGCAGCTTGGCCGGCGGCCCTCTCGCGAAGGTATTCCTCAGAGTCTTGAGCAGCGCCAGGGGCGGTCTTCTTGACGACAGCAATGACTTCGTCTATCGCGGGTTCGCCGATGCCGCCGAGCACGGCGCTGACGCCTGCTCGCACGTAGTCATCCCAGGCGTCCATGAGCGGCAGGAGGTAGGGAATCACCGGCTCACCTATTGCAACAAGAACCGCATTGACGCCTTTGCGGGTATTGGCGTCCTTGTCTCTGAGGGCTTCCACAAGTGTAGGGATTGCCGTGGTGCCGGCGTTGGTGAGCAGCTCGGTGGCGCGCGCTTGCACTGGGGCGTCGAGCAGATACCACGCCGTCAAGAGCTGGTACCAGGCCTGCGCGGTGGCGATCTGAGCCACCGCCGAAACAGCCCGCTCCTGTACCCAACGCGGCTGGTCCTTAACCGCATCAGCCAGAATGCGACCGTCAATGAGTTCCTGGGCTGCTCTTATCTGCTGGTCTGGTGTCCCGTTGCCGAGCTGATTCTGCAAACGGGCCATCCGCTGGCTACGACCGATACCCCAGACGATTAAGCAGGCAACGGCCCCAACAACTATTATCCAGTTTATTTGCCGCCTGGTGCTCTCGTCCACTGATGTCAACTCCTCGAAAAGGCAAATATGTCAGTACTGTCTGTCGGCCAACAGTAGCAATGAATTGCAATGCTGTGGCGCACCATATTAGTGCCGGCGGCCAAGCTGACCAGCGCCGACCAGAGATAATTCTCTGGCATGGCACAGAAATCCTTCTCCGGAGCCCACGATTTACCTTCCCAGTAGAGAGGAATTTGGTCGTGGGCAGACAAAATAGGTATCACGATTGAATTATAGAGGTGATGGCAGGCGCTGACAAGGGGCAAATCACATTTCGCCTCCTGCCGCTGGCACCAGGACGCTGCCACTACCGTGGGGAGATTAGTGACGAATGGTAACTCATGACAGGAATTGGCAAAGCCGCGCAGCACGTTACATGGCCCAGATGCCACTTTTTGATCCTGCTGAGGGCCTCACAGTCAAAGAGCCGCTCGGAGAGGGCTTCGGCTGGTGGGCCGGCGGCTGCAGCGCCATGTATGACGCAGCTTCTTCCAGGTTCTATCTGTACTATCGGCTTCGCAAGCCGCGAGAGCTGGGACGCGGGGTGGATTGCCGAGTGGCTGCCAGCGACGACGGCTGCCACTTTGAGGATATCTGGAAGGCCACCAAAGAAGAGATTGACACCCAATCAATGGAAAAGGCCTGCGTGTTCAAGGCCGCCGATGATCTGTGGCGGCTGTATATGTCATTTGTGGATCAGGACGGCCGCTGGTGCATACAGATGACCGAGGCCGCCGCTCCGGATAAGTTCGACGTAAGCAACCGCGTCCCCATACTTAATGCCGACGACTGCGATGCAGAGGGCGTCAAGGACCCGGTCATCTACAATATCGGTGGCCTGCTGCACATGATCGTAAGCTATGCGCCGAACCCCAAGGCTGCCGAAGCCGACATGGGAGAGAAGATGCACGGCACCGGCGACGTTTTTAACACCGGCATCGTCAAGTCCCACAGCGGACTGGCCACCAGCGGCAACGGGATTGACTGGATCTGGCAGGGCGACATATTGACGCCACCCGACAGCGGCTGGGACCAGTACTGCACGCGCCTGAATTCGGTGCTTTACAACCCGCCGGTGTATATTGGTTTCTACGACGGCAGCGCCAGCGTCGAGGAGAATTACGAGGAGAAAGCCGGCATCTGCGTGAGCCACGATCTGCGCCACTGGGACCGCGTTACGATTGATGGCCCGTTCGTGTTGTCTCCGCACGCGACCAGGACGATACGTTACATCGAGGTAGTGCCGACGGAGTCCCACCTGCACTTTTTCTATGAGTGGACGCGGCCCGACGGCTCGCACGAACTGCGCACCAACGCCGTGGAGTGGTAAGAGCGGACGAGAATAGATGGGCAATGTCAAGCTGCTTTGCGGCCCACCAGGCTGCGGCAAAAGCGAAGAGATCGTCAACCGCTACGTGACACAGGTGCAGGAGGCGGGATTTGATTCTGCGGTGCTGCTTCTGCCGACTGCGAATGTTTCACGTGCAACATCCCGCGGGCTTCTCCAGCGGGGGCTCTTGAACGGGCTGGCTGATGCGCGGATCTTCACTTTCCCCGCTCTGGCTGAAGAGCTGTTGCGAGCCAACCACGCACAGGCACCTGAGATCACTGATCTGCAGCAGGACCTATTGATGCGACGGGTGCTTACAGAGGTCGCAGCGGACGAGGGCCTCGGCACGCTGGCGGGCTCGGCGCAAACCCCGGGTCTGGTGCGGGCGTTGCTCGGTTTCATTGATGAACTCAAACGGGCCGCAATCAGACCGGATGATTTTGCTGCCAGGCTGAAGCAGCTTGGGCTGGACCGACCCCTCGACTGCGAGTTGCGCGCCGTCTATGGGCGCTACCAGGAGCTGCTGAGCGAGAAGAGACTGTACGATGCCGCTGGGAAGTTCTGGGAAGCACGCGACCTGCTGGAGCAGGGCAGATTTGCGCCACTACAAGGCATGAAGCGGCTGTTTGTTGACGGGTTTGCCGACTTCACTACCACACAGATTCAGGTGCTTGCGCACCTGGCCGCATTTGCCGAAGAGACTGTCATCACACTTCCCTATCAGCCGGACGAGACGCGCGAGGAAATCAGATTGCTGCCCGAGCGGACCTTGCAGCGCATCGAAAAGGAGATGCCCGAGGCGGTGTGCGAGTCGCTTGCAAATGCGGACAGCCCTGATGACGCGCTGGCATTATTGCGGGAGCAACTCTTTGCCATCAACCCGCCACCGCCGGCCGATTGCGCCGAACAGATTCAGCTTGATGTTGCTGACAGCGCCCGCGCCGAAATCTCTGCCATTGCCGCAGAGGTCAAACGCCTGCTGCTGCAAGACGTCCCTGCAGGAGACATCTGCGTCGCCTTTCGACAGCCGCAGAAGTACCGGGACCTGCTAAGCCAGACCTTCGACGAATATGGGGTGCCCCACCACTTTTCCGGCAAGGATGGTATCGCCGGGCAGCCGCTGGTGCAGGTGGTGATGAGCCTGCTCAACATCATCGCGAATGATTTCCGCCGAGATGATGTTGTCAATTTCTTACGCAGTGATCTCGTTGACCTGTCGTGCCTGCAAGACGAAAGTGGCGAACCGGACAGCGATACGGTGTACACCGTGGCGTGTCGGGCGGGCATAGTGGCTGGCCGCGAGCAATGGACTGAGGGACTGTCACTTCGCGTGCGCCACTTGCGGCACCAGTTGGAGGTGATGAGAGGCCCTGGCAGCCTGGAGGAACTGGACGATGAATCGCGGGTGCGAACTGATCCCGAAAAGGTGAGCACTGAACTGCACGACGTGGAGGCCGTCCAGCGTCTGCTTTCGGCTCTTTTCACCGAGCTGGATAGCCTGCCACAGACGGGCACGATCCGACAGCATATCACTGCACTGCAGAGGCTGGTGGAGCGCTTTGGCCTGTCGGCTGAGGGGCTAGCGGAGAGATCGCCTGCGGCGTTGTGCAACCGTGACAATATCCACGCCTTTGACGCCTTTTGTGAAGCTCTGCGGCAATACAAAGAGATGGAGCGGCTGGGCGCGTCAGAGATCGTGATGAGCACTGCCGCGTTCATTGGTGAGCTGAACGCCCTGGTCAGACACGTCAGATTCAGTCCCGACCGCCAACAGCATGGCCGCGTGCGGGTGGTAGATGTTTATGATCTGCGCCAGGCGCGAGTGCCGTATTTGTTCCTGGCCGACCTGGCGCAGCACTCATTCCCGCTTGTATTCCGTGAGGATGTCTTCTACCCGGAGGCCGAGCGAAGACGGCTCTCGGAGCAGGCTGACTTTGATCTGCGCACCCGACCGCACAATGAAATGGCAGAGGCGTTCCTGTTTCATGAGGCAGTATCTGCGGCCACGCAGCGCCTATATCTGAGTTACGCCGACACCAGCAGTGACGGCAATCCAATACTGCCCTCACAGTACTTCGAGCAAGTCGAGCGCTTGGTCGAGCTCGCAGGCAGCGCGGAGAAAGCGCCAAAGGCCACGAGTGCTGAAGAGACAACGGATGCTTACGGAGTTCGGCAGTTGCGGGAATACACTCTTGCCAGAATGTCCGCTACCGATGCGCAGGAGACGGTTGATGACGACGTTTTGGCGGCCTACAACCTGCTCTGTGAGATTGATGCGGCAGTGCTACCCCATGCAGCTCTGGCGGCGCTGGCTGAGCGACGCCGCTACAGCCGCGAGCCGTTCGACTGCTACGATGGGGTGCTGGATGACGAGGGCCTCATCGCACAACTGGCCGCCGATTGGGGACCCGAGCACCTCTACAGTGCCAGCCAGCTTTCGACATATGGATCGTGCCCCTTCAAGTTCTTCATGGAGCGCGTGTTGGCACTGGAAAGTGTTGACGAGCCGGAGGAGGAGATTGACCGGGCCGCGCGGGGCACTCTGCTGCATCGGATCCTGGCCAGGTTCCTGACTGACTGGATAAGCGATGATAGTCACTCGCGGGCGATACTGGAAGCGGATTTGGATCAGGCACAGGAGGCACTACGCAGCGCTGCTGATGAAATACTTAAGTTGCATGAGCGAAACAACCTGGTGGCGCACCAACGCCTGTGGGAAATGGTGCAGGAGGAATTGCGGGCCGATCTGTTGGCTCTGCCGGGTGCCGAAGCAAAGGCAAACGCCGGCAAGGAATGCGTTCACTATGTGCCCCTGATGCTGGAGGCGTCGTATGGGTACGGCGATAACGCGCCACTGGTCATCGCAGGCGAGGATGAAACAGTCAAAATCAGGGGACGGATTGACCGGCTTGATAGAGTGGTTGATGCCGAGGGGAAAGCTGTAGGTTTTGCGGTGTTTGATTACAAGACCGGGAGCTCACTGCCAGGTGGCGCGGCGATGCGCAGTGGCGAGGACTTACAGTTACCCACATACATAATGGCCGGCGAGACGCTGCTGTCAGACGAAGAGCGGGAGCTTGGGTGTACCATTGCCTCGTACTATCAGATACGAAATGCAAGGGCCCGGCGCGCAACTCAGATCAAGCCTGGCGATAAGCGGCTGGACCGCGACACGCTGCTGGCGGCTGCACGAGGGCATATTGTCAACTTCGCGAAGGCGATCCGGTCCGGGCGTTTTCCGGTGACACCGAATCGCGAGAATGCGTGCCGGTGGTGTGACTTCGCAGCCGCATGCCGCTATGTGCAGTGGCGGTGCCGAGATAAGATAAGGGAGGCGGAAAATGACTAAGCCGCCGCCTCCAGACCAGAATGTCCGCGACCAGGCGCTTGATCTGGATCGCGATGTGTTTCTCGCCGCCGGCACTTGAGGCCGGAATATCGCCGCGCGAGATTGTGGCGGTGACCTTCACGGTCAAGGCGGCGGCTGAGATGCGCGGCCGCCTGCGTGGAGAATGTCAGAAGAAGGTTGCCGCCGCTGATTTCGAAGAGGCCCGGCACTGGCGACGCATTGCAGCCGAGCTGGAGACTGCTCCGATTACGACCATACACAGCTTCTGCGGCTCCTTGCTGCGGGACTTTGCCATCGAGGCGGGCCTTGATCCTCACTATGTAGTCATGGAGGAGCGCCCGGCATGGCTGCTGCGGCGCAGGATCGTAAAGGAGACCCTCCTGCGGCGACTGGCTGAGGGGCAAGCAAGCAGTGTTGTAGTTGTCAGCGAATATGGCCGCCGTAGTGCGGAGGAATTGCTGCACAGCATTCTGCACGCACGTGAGCATTACGTAGAATGGCTGGCAGA
>JALGTY010000471.1:2534-3250 GCA_029821145.1 Candidatus Zipacnadia bacterium | reverse complement strand
TCGGCGAAGATCTCTACGCTCTCGACTTCGCGCGGTGCCTCGACGGCTATGCGCGCCGTGCAGGGGCCATGGCCAGCAAGTATCTGCCCCATGAAGGTATCGTTTATCCAGAATTTCAGCCCGATGCGCGCGCCGGCGGTGGCGTAACAACGGCGGTTGCGGAACGCCTCGATGATGCCCTGCAGCGTGAACTCTTTGACCCACAGCCCGGTCAGCCCGCCGCCGAGACCGGGCGTTCTGCGGTGCCCGTCAGAGGTGCCGACGAAGCCCACTCTAAACCCGTCGTTGAGATGCTCGTGGAAGCAGTCGGACTTGTTGATGTAATCGCCCCAGCCGCAGCAGACCTCCAGGTTCGCCTCGCGGTTGCTGTCGGTGAGGCGGAAGTGCGCGTGCTGAGTGTTCATGATGCCGTTAGTGGTCTGGATCCAGGAGACCAGCGCCTTCATCGGCTCCTCGTGGTCGTACCAGCGCAGGATGCTCTGGTCGTAGGTCTCGAATAGTATCGAGCGGTGCTGCGGCTTGACCGGCCCGTCCTCTGCCAGCGTCCACTCGTATGCGGGGATCGCGATGAATTGGCCGTCTTCGGACCAGAGCTGGCTCAGCGCCATGGTGTAGCGCCAAGCTTCGTCGGTCAGACGAGTGCCATATATGTAATCATTGTCAGTGACGGCCACGAAGTCGAGCTTGGCCTTGTCGCGGGCGTATGAGAGCATCTC
>JALGTY010000471.1:0-2499 GCA_029821145.1 Candidatus Zipacnadia bacterium | reverse complement strand
TGGTATGTGTCGGCGTTGTTTGCCATTGTGCGGTCGGCGGGCAGGAAGAACTCCCGCTGTGCCAGATTGATCTGCCGCCATTGCTCGAACCCGCTGTCCGGCTGTAGCGGCGGCGCGCCGTCCACTTCGACTGAGAGAACAGCAACTTCGCCGCGTCCAGGCTCGGTATCGGGCACGCCCTTCTGAGCCGCGACGATGATGGCACCATCCACTACGCCGCGCATTGCCGGGAAGTAGTCCATGTAAGGCTCTTCCACCAGCCGCACCGGGTCCTGCCACTGGCCGTCGGCGAACTTGCGGCCACAAAGAATGCCACTGACCTTGGTGGTCGAGCCGTCGTGCGGCTCCTTGCGCTCCCACATCAGCCACACTCCGCCACGGTCATCGGGCACGATATACGGGCGTCGCCGGCGGCCCGGATAGCCCCAAACTCCCGCCTTGGGCTGCAAGCCGTAGCGCAAGTCGGCCACAACCTCGCGGAGCCACTGGCCATTTTCCAGCCGGGCGCACTCAATTTCGTTGAATTGGTCAATCACACCGTCGGCGTTTTCGACATCACCACAGCGGACCCACGCCAGCCACGCGGTGTCGTCGGTATCGAAGCACACCGTCGGGAACAGCAGCGAGACTTCGTCACCGGAAAACTCGTGTTTATCCCCATTGAGCATGCACACAATGTCAAAGTACGGCTCACCGTCATCGGGAGGCCATGGGTCGGGAGGCGTGTACTCCTCCGCCGCATGATTGCGCAGCCTATGTTCGGCTGCCATCCAATTGCCACTGTGCCAGACGACGGTGTACGCCGCGCCCTGCTTCTGAAGCGCCCAGGGCCTCCCCACCGCGTGCACCATGCCGTCGGTGCCGATGCTGAAGGTAAGCTGGGCGCTATCGTAGCGGTCCCAGCCGACCAGGACGGCGCTGTCGGTCACCTCCACCCACAAGTTATACACGTCATGTGGGGTATGCCTGCCAGCCATGTCCGCCAATACCGTGACTCGTGCCATTGCTTGTCCTCCTGGGGTGAGTCATTCCCTGCCTGCCGGCCTGTACCTGCACAAGCGCCAACAAAGCCGCGTCCTCTCCATTCTCCCTTGTCGCGTAGCTCGGGCTTCCAGCCCGAGTCCCCACGCGGTGACTAACGGCATTTGACTCGGGCTGGAAGCCCGAGCTACGCGACGATTGTTTTGTGCCATGCCACAGTTTCCGCGCTTGCATTGAAGGAACTACGGTGGGCTATGGCAAAGTGTGTCTCTGTGCATCCAGTAGAAGTGTGGGGGCGGCGCAACCCGCAGTGGCGAGGTGAGTATGATGAGACAGTTTTGTGCAGTCGCGGCCATATTGATTGCCGGCATTGCTATTGCTCAGGCCGAGCAGCAGGCGGTTTTGCTTCATGGCTGCGAGGACTTGACAGGGTTTGTCGTGACCAGCAAGCCAGTGCGGCAGGATACGATGACTATCAACACCGACGGGGTCTATGTGAGCGAAGGGCAGGGCAGTCTGCATCTTTATTCCGAATCGTCGGCTGATGCCAAGGGCAATACCTACGTCAGTGCGACCATGTCTTTCGAAGCGGTGGATATGGCTTCTAAGGCGCTGACGTTCGACGCGTGGACTGCAATACCTGAGCATACCAGGGCGCTGTACGTGCGGGGTTATGACACCGGCGGCAACTGCGTGCTGAGCTGGTATAGCTGGGAGGCGCCGCTCGGAACCGAGAAAACCAGCTTTCGGCTCACTCCCGGCGAGTCGAGTAGCGGGCTTAGATGGGAGCCGAAGATGCTTGCAGCCCTGGACATCTCCGCAGTTGTGAGGCTGCAGTTCTACACCGGCACTCATGGCAAGGGGGTGCCGTTCGACATCTATATTGACAATGTGCAGGCCGTTCACACGGATGCAACTTACGAGCCCGCTGCGATTGCACAGGCCGCTTCTGAGCCAGGCAGGTTCAAGCAGGTCAGTCCCAGGCGAACAACTGCCCAGGAGACTGCTCCGAAGCAAGCCGCTTCGACGCAAGCTACTAGGCCGCCGGAGAAACTGTACATGGCCGAGGACCTCGAAGGCGTCACCCTCAACTGGGGCAAGGGCCGCGAGGGTACCAAGCTGCAGATCAACACCGAGCCAGCCTACCTCAGCGAGGGCAAAGGCAGCCTCCACGTGTCCAGCGTCTCACCGCAGGATGCCACCGGCAACACTTACGTGAGCGTTGACATCCGTATTGACGCGGTGGACATGAACCAGCGGGCGCTTGTTTTCGACGCCTGGACGTCACAACCGCAGCATAGTGAGGCGCTCTACGTGCGCGGCTACGACGCGGCGGACAACTGCGTCTTAAGCTGGGGGAGCTGGGGGGGCCTGCTGCAGGTCGACAAGACCACCTTTGAGCTATTCCCAGGTGTTTCGCGAGGCGGCCTGAGCTGGGAGCCAGATGAACTGAAATCTGATGACATCTCGGCCGTAGTCAAGCTGCGCTTTTTCACCGGCGCCCATGATGCCGGCGTA
>JALGTY010000470.1 GCA_029821145.1 Candidatus Zipacnadia bacterium | reverse complement strand
ACGGACCTGGGGTTGCCGGGCGGCAGGCTGATTTTGACCAGGTCGCCGCTGTCATCTATTCTCTTCCCATCCAGGCTGACGACGATGGAGCTTCTGTCTATGCGATTGGCGTCATCCTCGGCCTTGACAACAAGCGTCTTGGGCGGGGGAATTCTGCCGAGCATCACAGCAGGTTTCAGCTCCAAAGACTCCTCATCCAGCAGAACCTTGGTGATCTGAGGGGGGCCGGTGTCGTCCAATTCAAGCCAGTCAGGCTTATTCGTCAGCAGCCAGGCCACTTGCTCCGCGCTCTCACTGGCGGGCACTGTCAGTGTCAGGACGCCGGCCTGCCGGTCGAAGGCAGCTTCGGCCTTGTGCCACTTGCCGCCGCCAATTCGCAGCCAGATGTCCGCGTCCTCAGCCGGCATGGTGATCGTCGCTGCGCCGGTAGCACGCATGCTGTAACGGTGAAATCCGGCATCGCGGTCCGAGGCATCATCACTCAGCGGATTGCGATCTCGGCGCCATGCCAGCTCGCACGGTACGCTGACGGTCTGTCCGGGCTCAATGGCGTGGATGAGGAACCAATCCCCTGACTCGATGCCCTCGGCCTCGAGATCAACTTCATCAGCGATATCCATGGTCATGCGGTCACTGTGGGTCTTGGCGATGGTGTAGGTCTGGTCTTTCTCCGGGAACCAGGCCTTGGCTCCCCACCACCAGGGGCAATTGATTCCCGCCCACAGCTCGCGGTTGCTGGTCAGGCGATTGGACTTGTCGGTGTCGAGCACGCTGACCTGATACCAGCCCATGGACAGCGGAGCGTATTTCGCGAGGTCTACGCGCAACAGGCCATCGGCAAAAGCCGTCACCTTCTCGATGTCATAGGCCTCTTTATGGCCATTGACCACGTCAATGGATATGGGCTTTGTGGCCAGGCCATGGCCCAGCGGCCAGGGGCGGTCGGGCCGGACGATCAGAGCGCTTTCCAGGTGGGTTCCGGTGAGGTCGCCGACGAGGTCCACAATGGTCCCGGTGAAATCCCCGGATAGGGTTGCGGAGAACTTGCCGCACTTGAGCGTGCTTCCGCGCACCATGTGAGCTTCGGTCACATCTCCGCCGGCATCTCGGCGCACCAGAGCGTAGCGGGCGTCAGTTGATAGACCGTCGCGCAATCGGACCTCTCCAGGAGCAGGCTGGAAGATAAGAGTATCGGTGTGCCCGCCGGTCATTGCCAAGTTGAGCGCCACAACATCTTGTGGCAACTGCGTCGCCCTGGCGAGGGGCAATCGCTTTACGTCCTTGATGACTGACTGCTCGCCCTCGCGGAAGCCTTCCAGAATGTGCAAATACGTGCTCTTGAGCGTCTCCTGGTCCTGCCCATCAGGCAGGGCACGGCTTTCGATCAAGAAATCCCAGGCATCACGAAACGCTAGATTGTCCGTCAGCGTCTCGCCGTTCGGTAAGGGCTGATTGATGCGGGTTACCCACGGCCCCCTGCCCCGCAGTAGCGTAGTATTGTCGTCCTGTTTGAGACCGATCAGGCGCAGGCGCACCAGGCCCACATCGTCGGGCAGCGGACGCTTCGGTCTGGTGCCGTCAGCCTTGAAAGGCGCGTAGGCCGCGTAGTCGGTCTTCCAGGTGACTTCCCACAGTCCGAGGGGGGGCTCAAGCACTTGCAGGGGTCGAATCTGCCGGTACTCTCTGCGGGAAGGCAGGCTGTCGGGTGGTTGGTTCCTGAGCTTGTCCAGATAAACTGCCAGGTCGGGTTCCTCCGAGGCCACAGCCGGCAAGTTCTCTTCCGCCCGCTCGGCCCACGCGCTCTGGTACAAAGCATGACGCTGTCCGCCATCGAGACGCAGGATGTCAACCGCGTATGGCCGGCCGTCCGGTCCTTCCACGGCGAGCAGTGCCCGGCGGAATTCATCCACCTCCACTTCCATGCGCTCGAAGGAGAACAGGTCTCTGGAATCGAGGACCTGGAAGTTCGCACCCGGCTCGCCAGGGACTTCCCCACCCTTGAAGGTGACCAACTCTCCGAAGCCTTCATTGTCCGACCAGCCGGGTGCCGTGCCCACCTCATTGACGGAGACTGTATTGTGAGCTATCTGGCTGTGGGCCCAGGCCCAGCAGTCGAACTCCATGCCGGAGTACCGGCGACATTCAAAGGGCTCATGCGGGTACGGCATCTTGAGAAATGCCTGAATCTCGGGCTTGGACTTATCGAGATACGCCGTGTGCCAGTGGGCTGCATAACCGCCCTCTCGCATCACCGGCACCCCGTCCACCCAACATTCGATTCCGAGCTTATCGCCCGCCCCGTGCAGCGAGACACGGTCGTAGATCATGAACACTTCCTGCCGGTGGCCCGGACCACCGACGCGGAGACCAGTTCATGCTGGGCCACTTCTCGTTGGCGCTGACCTGCTCGGCATTGGTGGTAAAGGGCCCGCTGAATGTATAGTTGTGTTGGTCGCCGAAGCCGAGCTGGTTCCCGCGAACTGTGCGCACTTTGCGAAGCTCACTGCTGGCCGGGCCGAAGAAGGGATGCTCGTCCAGGAAATTGGGCACAAACGCCAGCCAGCCCTTGGGATCGGCCATATATGAGTAGTACCTGTTGAGCATGGCCATATAGTTGGGCGCGCCCTCACCATTCATCCCGTCATGATAGTGGTGGTTGTACAGCACGCACTCCTGGTGGCCGGCAGC
>JALGTY010000469.1 GCA_029821145.1 Candidatus Zipacnadia bacterium | reverse complement strand
ACGCCGGAGTGGTTGTGCTGAGCACAGACGGTAAGCTATCCTGCTTCGACGCCCTCAGCGGCGCCCTGGAATGGAATTCCCTGCTTCTGGACATTTCGTATTCCTCGCCTTCCGCGGCAACCGTGGACGGGCTTCCATACATATTTGTGGGTTCCAGATTCCACACCATGTATGCATTCAACGCCAAGACGGGCCTGAAAATCTGGCAGAAACGTGCGAACAATTTTATCGATGCCACCCCGACCACCGCCATAGTGGACGGGCGTACGGTAGTGCTATATGGTTCTTACGACCGCCGGTTCTATTGCGTCGACGCCTCATCCTCAAAACTGCTGTGGTATGCCAAAACCGGCAATGACATCTGCTCGTCGGCCGCGGTCGCTACCGTTGCCGGTCAACCAGTTGCGATCGTGCACTCCTTAGATAATTACCTATACATGTTCGCGCTTCGCAATGGCGAGCTGTTATGGAAGGAACATGTTGGAAACCTGATGTGGTCGCATATGGAACGGTGCGACAGCATATGGTCGTCTCCTGCGGTAGCCGAGGTAGATGGCAGCGCAATGCTGTTCTTCGGGTCCTGGGACGGCTCGCTCTATGCGTTTGCGAGCACCGGTGAATAAAGATGAAAAAGCTCACAATTGCGATCGCCATTATTACGCTCGCTCTGCTCATGTGGCCGCCGGTCAAGGCTATTTTCCGCCGCCCCGAGTCGGCCTTCTCGGACGTCCGTTCCGCCGTGCGCATCGAAAATGGAGCAATAACCGTATACGGTCCCGGCAATACCCTCGCTGCCGTGGCCAAACGGCTTGGAGATCCGGAGATATTCAGCTACAGTCCGGCAGAGAAGAAAGCCGTATGCCGCGGGAATCTTGCTATTGTGGGCGAATTGATATTGGGGGACAAGAGTGCATCCGGGCTTGCAGAAACCCTGGAATTCGAAACCCACGTCTGCGGCGATTGTATGGTGTTCGTCAGGCCCCAGGGCTCCCTGAAAGCGTACAACGCCGAGATCAGCACCGTAGACCGGTCCCTGTCCGAGGGGCTGTGCCCCAGGGGATACGGCATCGTCGGCGAAGGCGAGATCATTATGAATAACGTGCACCTGGCGTACATGTCCGGCTCGTCCAGCACCATCTATTCGGGCAGCAGTGCCCGGGGGAATCTTAATGGTGTCGTCGTGCACGGGGGCGAATCGTTTGCCTTTACGGCCGGCGGAGTAGACGGAGAGAAAGTATCGATTCGCAATTGCAATTTTCTGGCACGTGGAACCTGGGGAGCATGGGTACGTGACACAAGCAGTCCCCTCCTGTTCGATAATACTACGCTTATAGGAAACCGGGGCGACATACTCATTGAGGGCGCAGACGTGATTCTGCTCGATTGTCGCTTCCGTCCGGGCCGTGTTGCTTTCGCCGGGCTCTCAGGGAGTGTGACCGTACAATGGCGACAGGGCTTTCAGGTTCTCGACTCAGACGGGAATCCTGTACAGGGGGCACTGATTAGGGCGGAAAGTTCGCTGGACGCAGGGATCAGCCATTCCTGTAAAGGAACAACAGACCAGAACGGCATGACAACATTGATCTTGACCGAATACAAGGCTACCGCCTCGTGTCCCGAGCTCCGGCCCGGCATTAACGATGCTTCTCCGTATCAGGTAACTGTGACGGCGGGAGACAGGCAGAGGAACATAGTCGTGGAGGCCCGCTATGCCCAAGGGGTGGTGACCGTGCACTTGCCGGCTGAATGAACGTAGGCTGACGAGCGACAATTGTAAGTCGGGCGAGGGACTCTTTGGACATTCTTGAGTCGTATAACAGCCGAGAAACGCTCTGACCACGGGAACGTCAGCAGCCTTCGATAGCGCAGGGGGGGCGTAAGGAAAGTACATCGATGGCAGGTAGTTGTAACCCATGGATGCGCGAGCAGGCGGGTTGGCTTGGCCGGCGGGTGTTGGCCGGTATCTCAAAAGTCATACCGGCGTAAGGTCTAGCGGGCATGCTGCGTGGGGTGACGAGGACGTATTATCATAGACCTTGTCTGGGCAGAAGCGCTGCTCAAAGTAGAGGGGTTGACCTCGGCCCAGGGTCTTATCAGCTCTTCTTGTCTGTGGCGAGGGGCATTGTCGGATCTGCCTGGGGCCTTGTCAGGGAGGAGCCGCATGCATGTGCCCCCCCGGAGGGACATCGTGACCCACCCCAGGGTTCGGTGAGGTGCATAGGCGACAGGTCAGGGAAGAGATTGCGCGAGGCGTTGCGAGGACTGCGTCGAAGGTGCAGCAGGTGAGACTTTTCCACCGCCCTCGCGTGGGAGCATAGTGACCCAGCCCCGTTCGTATTGCGCTGCATGAGTCCGTCACGTGGCAAACAGCTCCGCCGGGCGCTCAACCGGGCAGGTCGCAGTGCCGTTCAAGAAATGTATTGGAACCGCCGCCGCGATGGGACTACAATAGTAACGTCAGCATAACTGAAGTTCTCCCCCGGAGGCACAACGAATGCTTCTATGCGAG
>JALGTY010000468.1 GCA_029821145.1 Candidatus Zipacnadia bacterium | reverse complement strand
TAAGGCTGCGCCCCGCCGGTTCCTAATTCTGTTCCGAACTCAGACACTATCGCGAGCCACTTGCCCTGATTGTAGCTGTCGCGCCTTCAGGGCAACCCAGATCTGAGCCGCTGCCAACAGAAACGCTGCCGCCGCAAAAAAGCCCGCGCCGATGAGCTGCTCTAGCTCATCCAGTGTGAAAGGGAAATCGGCCTGCAGCCTTTCCCACTGCACTACAATGGAGGGGAGCATGACTGTTATGACCAGCAGGCACAGTCCCCACGACAGCAGCCACCACAGCCACGTGCGGCCGGTGATTATCAGCTCCCGCCACAGCAGTACAACTATGCCAGCCACCAGTGCAAGCCCCAGATACATCACTGCGCCAGAGGCCCACTCCGGCCATGGCAGGGCACACATTGACACCAGACAGAACACCGAGACAGACAAGGCACAAGGAAGAACGGCCACGCCGCCGGCGCCCACCAGCACCTGCCATGCGAGAGGCGCCCGGTGCCAGATGCTCGGAGCGGCACGCGGTGACACCTCGTCGCAGGCGGCACATACCTCATTACGGCCCACTATTGCCTCTGCAGCCAGCCATATCTGCGAACTTGCCAGCGTCGGGACGCCTAGTGCGAATAAAAGTGCCGAGGCCGCACCTTCGAGCGAACCCACCGGTGGGCCAAACGCCACGCACCACGTACCTGCCACGCCTAGCAGCGCCCAAAATGCACCCCACAGCCATCCCGCGCGCGGCCTCGCCAGCATCAACACCCATAGCAGAACCGGCAGCCACACATAACGAGCAAAGAGAACAGTGAGATCCGGCGTCCAAAGGGTGTCATCCGGGTCGCGCCAGATAGGGGCACAAGCACTCAGAAACAGGAGCGCAGAGACGTATAGACTTACGGAGCCCGTCAAGCCCATCGCGCTGGTCACGCGCCACAACCAATCCTGGCGGTTCCATACTGTCACTTGAGTGCCCTCAGTCCACCCGCTCGCACTCGCAGATGAAGATTTCACTGAACTCGTGACTATAGACCGGATAAGGCTGCGCCCCGCCGGTGTAAGCCTCTGCGGCCCAGAAGATGACGGCCCGGTCGATAGTGACGTGGCGCAACTCCTACCTCGTCCGATACATATAGAGAGTAATGTATCCGTCATCGTCTAGATCAATCAGGGCTGCGATGAAGCCGTGCTTGGCATAGGCTTCGGTGGAGGTCTGGCCTGCGATGAAGTCCTGCGCGGCATCCGGATGCCACCAATGAGGTGCCGGAACTCGCCTCAGCATGTTGTCGGATACTCCAAATCTATCTTTAGGGGACCATTCCCCGATCGGCAAGACATTCTGAATCGTGTCCAATTGAGCGCGGCTGCTCTTCATGGCGCAGAGCAGGTCGCCGCCCCCCGGTCCCGACACCACCATTTGGGCACCCAGCAGTCGCGTGTCAGCGGGGAATTGCACCCCGGTAATCTCTTCGACTTCTGCGAGATTGCGTTCCGTAACAATTGGGCAGAAAAAGCCGGACTGGTAGAGAGTAAGACTAGTTCGCCAGATCACCTTAGCAATTGTCCCTAGGCTTACTGCCGCGACCAATAGGACCAGCACCAGCAGCGTTGTTCGCAGGACGTGGCGTCTAGGTGTTGCTGTGTTGCGTTCAGTCTCCATGCCGAGGCACCACGAACTCCTCTGTGTAATTCCCGACGACTGGGAAGGCGCGAGCAAGGCCTACATCGTGAAATCTGCCCATTTGCGCACTTTCCTCCCAGTCGTAGTTATCAGCAAGATGAAGAGTGAGACGTATCCGAACAGTCTCAGAGGTCACGATTACATCCGCCCCGCCTTGCAGGTAAAAGCCCCCGAGCGTTCTGTTCCAATTCCAGGTTAGCCCCACGGCTCCACTACGGATCAGCTCAGGGCTTTTTTCCATAATGCGGTAGCTGCCAGGTGACAGCGTTCTGGCAAATGCGTAAGCCGCGACCTTGCGTTGGCGGAATTCGTCGTGTAGCGATGGGTTCTCTCTGAATAACTCCTTCATGTCAATCTCGTACAGTCTGCCGGTATTGCTGAGGTAGTGCCGGAGGGCTGCGACCGCATCGTCCAGGGAAGGCAATGCCTTCGCCACCACTGCACCTGCCTTGAGCACTAACACGTCCTGCCGATCTTCTCTGGTCTGGTGTGCGCGGTCCCAACCGTGCGGCCTGCATTCCATAGGCGGGTGCCACCAGAGCCTGTTATGCGCAATCTCCCAATTTGAGCCCCGGGAACTACCCATAATCATGGGAGCAATCAGGTTCGACATGGCTCCGGTATGCAGCGCTTTCTGGCATACCGGCGACATGATGTTCGCGTCGGCTGCCGGGAGGAACATTTACGCCCACATCGGCGTCCGTAAGCGGGCCATGGTCTGCGATATTCTGCTTACTGAGACCAGCACGCCGGCCCATCGGGTCCCAGGCTTCAAGCTCAGCCATAATGTCCCGCTCGGCCTCCGCATGCTGATCTATTTTACCAGAAAACGCCGCACACTCGCGGGTGTGAACGTCCGGCCAGGCCCAATCATTCTTTCGTATAGCCATGATCTTTCTCCTGTTTTAGCCCGGCATCCCCTTCGCTGACAGCTAACCCCCCTAACCCCCTTCCTCGCCCGCCTTCTCAGGCTAGAAAGCCCCGCCTTCGCCAAGGCTTCGGCGGGCGAGCCTGAGCCACGCAAGGGTACAACACCCGGCAAAGAGGGGGACAGTCCCTGAAGGGACAGTCCCCTTCTTAGGCCAGTGTGATTGGTGCGGTCTCGCCGTCGGTACTTCCTAGAGCGATGAAGCCCACCATCTCACGGATCCGCCGCGCATGAGATCCGGGCAGCCCCAGAGTATCTCCTATGTACAGGATACGCGGGAGGGTCAGAGAGGCGGTATTGGCGCCGCGTTGGAGGGTGAGCGTCAAAGCGGCTTCCTCGCCGTCGGCGAAGTCGGCATAAACCGCGTTGTCCACGAAATCGCGGCTCAAGGACCCACGCACGCGGCAGCCGGCAGTGTTGTAAAGCTGCAGCGGCTCGCCACTGGCAGCTAGACGCATCCCGTCCGCGCAGTCCTCCACCATGTTGTCTATGGTGATACTTATCGCCTCGCAGTTGACATCCTC
>JALGTY010000467.1 GCA_029821145.1 Candidatus Zipacnadia bacterium | reverse complement strand
TGTGGTGGATACCGAACAGACGCTTGAGCGCGTAAGAGTAAGGGTTGGTCGGTTGAAGGGGCCTGCGGGCATATTGCCTCGCGACGCCGTTGACGTGCGCATTGCCCAGATGCTCGCGCGCGTCGTCGTCGGATGTTATAATGTAGTGGGGCAGGATCTAATTGTGATGCCTTGGCTCCCGGACAAGCTACAGCCCGCCGACATCACGGGCCGCCGCCAGTTTTGGCTCACCATCCACATCCCCGACGATGCACAGGCAGGCATCTACGAAACTGCGGTTAAGGTGATTCCCCGCAACGCACCGGCCACTGAGCTGACGTTGGAGGTCACCGTACCCCCCTTCGACCTTCGGGAGCCCCAGTTTGAATACAGCGTTTACTACCCTGTGTGGCTCTATGACGAAAGCATGAGTGATGCTTTCGTGGAGAAGTATGGCCCACTCACCGCCGAACTGTACCTTGCCGAATGTCGGAACATGGTGGCTCACGGCTGTACCAACCCCAACATCTATGCCGGGGCGGAGGTCAATAAAGACGGCAGCCTCGACTTCACGACACTGGGGCGTTATTTAGACGTTCGTGAACAGGCGGGGATGGGGCCGGGCGGCCCCCTGTATATCTTCGATGGTGGGAACAAGATAGTCTCCCGTGACCTGACCAAGGAGGAGTGGGAACGCAACGTAGAGGCCACGCGGGAGATTGTTGCCTGGTGCCAGACTCGCGGTTACGACGAAGTCTATTTTATGGCGGGCGACGAACTCACTGGGGAAGCGCTGCGAGCCGAGCGCGACAGCTTTGAGTCGATCCATGAGGGTGGCGGCAAGATATATGTCGCGTGCTGCCAGGACTTCTTCGGGATTGTGGGTGATTTGCTGGACTGTCCGGTGCTCCTGCATCCTGGACGCGCCGATGACATATTGACTCTGGAGAGTAGAAATTTCCTGCAGAGCGAAGAAGCCTTGGCAGCTTATAATCCGAGGCAATTGTTGGCTCCCCGTATACAGGAGCTTATCAAGGGCGTCCATGACAACGGGTTCAAGATATTCACGTATATGGACCCCGTCAGCGGTCACGCGCAACCCGACATGCACCGGAGGCACCGGGGCCTCGGTCTGTGGAAGACGGGCATTGACGGCACAATGACTTGGGCGTACATACATATCAGGGACAAAGGCGGCCCGAAGCCGAATGGTAGCTGGGTGAACGTGGGCGGACGCCGTTTTGTTGTGCGCGGCCCGGAAGGTCCCGTGGACACGCTGGGGTGGGAAGCGTATCGGGAAGGCTACGACGACGCCCGGTATCTGGCGACGCTGCAGGACGCAATTGCCAAGGCGGGCGACCGCGGCAGACAAGCACAGCAATGGCTGGACAGTATTACAGTGGACGCCGACTTAGACGCTTGGCGCTGGGAAATGGCTCGGCAAATAGAGCTTCTACAATAGGGCAAATCTCAGGATAAAGATAATTAGTGACCACTCACCTTGTCGCTTGTCACGGGACTTACCTTTACAGCGGGTCTCGAAGCCGGAACTGATCGAATTTATCCTGCAATACAATGGTCTTTGACATCCATTATTGCATTGGCTATACTACCGCTGGTTGCGGTCAGGGAGTGTGCTAAAGCGCAGTACTCTCAGCAACTGGTTGCATTGCCTATTCAAACCGGGCGAAGAAGGGAGGCTGTCTCGCAAAGCCAGATTGGCAGTAAGGTCAGCGACCAGCAAGTCATACATTACCAGCAGCAGACAGACGACGGGGACAGGCAATATAGGGAACTGGAACTACTATGCCGTCTACTACAAGAATTGTAAGGAGAAGAGCCTCTATGCAAAGTAAAGGTAGTGCGGAGCCGAAGAATTTGCTGCCCAACGCCAGCTTTGAACTTGACTTCGGGCACCCTAAGCACGACTGGGTCCATTTGAACCCAGGGCAAGGATTGTCCACTAACTGGACTGACATGCTCACCCCATTGACTATGAAGCTTGTCGCTACCGGCCAGGTCTCCGAGATGACGCCGTTGGAGGAGTTGCCCACGATCGAAGAGGTGGCTGATGCCCCTGACGGGAGCCGGGCTGTGTCCATTCCCATGCCCAAAGGTAAGCCCGGGCACCTGACCTCCCCGGTAATACCATTGAAACCTGGACAGAGCTATACCCTCTCAGTTTATGCTCGCAGTGACGTGCCTTCGGCGCAGCTGCGGCTCTGCGTCTGGACTCGACCGGTGGACTGGCGGCAGGAATTTGCCGAGGGATGTTTCGATCAGCCACCTACAGGGCCTGATATGTATAGCGAAGCGCTGCCCCTTACCAATCAGTGGCAGCGCTACAAACTGACCTTCACCATGGCTTCTTACTTCCATCAAGGTCTGGTAGATCTGGTGGCTACGGCGGAGACCGAGGGGAGCATTTGGGTGGATGCGGCGCAACTGGAAGAGGGGCCTAAGGCGACTGCCTTCGAGACGCGTTACCCGGTTGAAGTAGGCATAGACGCCGACAAGCCCTTCAGCGGTATGTTGCACCTGATGGGGGAGCCGCTGGAGATTGACGTGTCCAGCTACACCAACCGGCAGCAGGACGAGCCGGGAGATCTGAAGCTGTCTATCGAGACCTTCGAGGGCAAGGTGGTGTTCACCAAGGACATTCCTTGCCCCAATGAGGAGGGGCGGAGTGAAAACAAGCTCGCTTTAGACTTCCCT